>JACDAW010000403.1 GCA_013695245.1 Pyrinomonadaceae bacterium
CAATGATGCAACTGCGCCCCTACGCCCCGTCCTACTCGCGAGTTTCTTATTTGCGTTCGTTGCACGGCGACACGTCCGGGGCGATTGCGGCGATGCGGATGGCGGAGCAGTCAGCCGGAGACCCTGAGAGTCTTGCATGGTGCGCCGTGCATCTCGGTGATGAAATACTAAACTCCGGTAAGCGCGCAGAAGCTGAACATGAATTTGACCGCGCACTCTTCGCATTTCCCAATTACCATCTTGCACTCGCTGGAAAAGCGCGCGCGCGCATTGCCGCCGGAGATATGGATGGTGCGGTCGATTTTTACAGGCGGGCGCAGGAGCGCGTCCCGTTGCCTGACGTTGCGATTGCGCTCGGTAATCTCTATGTCCGACTCGGACGCAACGACGAGGCGCAACGTCAGTATGATCTCGTTGAATTCATCGAGCGTTCAGGTACGGCGGGCGTAGGCACGTATTCGCGGCAGATGGCCGTCTTCTGGGCTGATCGCGGTATCAAGCTTGATGAAGCATTGGCTATTGCCCGGCGCGAGCGCGCATCACGAGCTGACATCTACACAAGCGATGCGCTGGCGTGGTGTCTTTACAAAAAAGGTGAATTAGCCGAAGCTAAATCTTCAATCGAAGAAGCAATGCGACTTGGCACGCGCGACGCGGGAATAAATTATCATGCCGGGATGATATATCAAGCGCTCGGCGATCATCGCCGCGCCGCGCAATATCTTAATCTGGCACTTAAGATCAATCCTATGTTCGACGTTCTGCAGGCAGAGGTCGCAAGACAAACGTTGCAAACGCTGACGGCATAACGACCGTCGAGAGGTAAATAATGCTTAACACCTCAGCCTCTGCCAAACGGCGATGTTGCGCGAATGTAATTTCAATTGCCGCCGCAACGATGTTCGTCTTAGTGTTCGCCGTCCTGAGCGTCTTTGCGCATCCGCTCGGCAATTTTACTACGAATCATTTCACGCGCATTGAGGTCGGCGCTGAGCAGGTGCGCGTCCGCTTTGTCGTTGACATGGCGGAGATACCCGCGTTTCAGGAACTGCAAGCGATGGGTGCGGGAAGCGGTGAGTCGCCTTCGCGCGCCGCGCTTGATGCGTATTTAGAGCGTGTCGTCCGGCAGTATGGTGAAGAGCTGGTCCTCATAGTTGATGGCGCTCGCATACAACTTGACTCTGTCGGGAAAGCCATCAATCTTCCGCCGGGAGCGGGAGGGCTGCCGACTCTACGTGTTGAATCTAATTTTATCGGCGCAGTCCCTCTGGCGAACGATTCGGGTATCGCAGAGCGGCGGCTTCGTTTTGAAGATGCTGTCCACAGCGGCCGGTTAGGCTGGCACGAGGTGGTCGTCGTTCCGGCTTCCGGTGCGTCTGTGTATAACAGTTCCGCGTTTGGTAGCGCGGCGACGGATGAACTGAAGACATATCCGGCAGACATGCTCTCCGCGCCGCTTGACGAGCGCAATGCCGAACTCTCTTTTACGCGCGGAGTCGCGCCTAATGGAGCGACGCCCCTACGCACGCGCGATGGTCGTGTGTCCGAGGTCGCAGCGCGCGATCCGCTCGCCGAATTGATCGCCGCACCCGAAGCGACGCTCGACGCGATGCTGCTCGGCTTACTCATCGCCGCCACGCTCGGAGCAGCTCATGCCTTCTCGCCCGGTCACGGCAAGACGGTCGTCGGGGCTTATCTCGTCGGTTCGCGCGGAACGCCGCGCCACGCGATCTTTCTCGGTTTGACGGTGACGATCACACACACGGCAGGCGTCTTTGCGCTCGGACTCATCACGCTTTTCGCGTCTCAATATGTGCTTCCTGAGCGCCTCTTTCCGATTTTGAGTTTCGCCTCCGGCGCTATCGTCGTCGCCATCGGCTTAAGTCTCTTTGTAGGACGCTTGCGCTCGGCGCTCGGACTCTCAACTAATCATAACCATACACATCATGGTGAAGCGCACACGCATGAGCACGATGATCATGCGCACCACGCGCACGTACATTCACACGGCGGTGGACGACCACACTCACACTTACCGCCGGGCGCTGACAACTCGCCTATTACATGGCGCAGCCTACTCGCGTTGGGCATCTCAGGCGGAATTCTTCCATGCCCTTCGGCGTTAGTCGTGCTGCTCGCTGCTATCGCGCTCCATCGGGTAGGTTACGGCATTCTGCTCGTCATCGCGTTTAGCGCGGGACTTGCCGCAACGCTAACCGCCATCGGTCTCGCTTTTCTTTATGCTGGTCGTTTTCTGAAGCTCTCGCCGAGTTCGTCATCCAACCCTCTTATACGCGCACTACCAATTGCTAGCGCATTCGTGATCGCGTGCGTCGGCATTGTGATTTGCTATCAATCTCTCGCCGGAGCCGGTTTTCAGTTTTTCGCTTCGACGGGTGCGGCGGCAGGCGACACAGGGGTTGCTTCGCAGGGCAATCTAAGTTCGATGGGAGCGATGGCGGTGCTCGGACTCGGACTTATCTTCGGACTCAAACACGCGACTGAAGTCGATCATGTCGTCGCCGTTTCAACAATCGTCAGCGAACATCGTAGTATCTTTCGCGCGGCTTTGGTCGGCGGTTTGTGGGGCATCGGGCATACAGCGTCATTGGTCGTCGTCGGTATCGTCGTGCTGGCGCTGCGGATTGCGATACCCGAAAGAATCGCCAATTGGTTGGAATTCGGCGTCGCGTTAATGATCATTGGGCTTGGCGCGAGCGCTCTTGCACGCGCGTTACGCAGGCGCGGAGACGTTCACCTTCACACGCATAAGCATGACGGCATGACGCACTCGCACGTTCATTTTCACGAGCATGATGCTGCTGAACATGATGCTGAACACGACAATCTCTCGGTGTCGCATTCACACGCTGCGAAACGCATCGGCGTCAAACCGCTCATCGTCGGCGCGGTGCATGGCCTTGCGGGTTCGGCGGCGCTTACGCTGCTTGTTCTCACACAGATCAGTTCGGCGTTGCTTGGATTAGTTTATCTCTTGGTATTCGGGTTTGGTTCGATCATCGGAATGCTTTTGATGTCCAGCATTATCGGTTTGCCTTTTGCTTTCAGTGCCCGCAAGCTCACCGGATTTAACTACGGCTTACAAACTCTCGCCGGGCTGTTAAGTATCGCCTTCGGGCTAACTTATGCATACCAAACCGGCATTGCCAGCGGACTTCTGAAATGATCGTATAATTCTGAAAGCAGCGGCTGTTCGCCGGAGTCGCTCTTGTTTCCTTCAATGTTTTAACTTACATTTCCGCGCAAGACAGAGGCATGAACGACGGCAAGGGTCGAACGTCTGAAACAGAATCTAAGATGGTGGGGACGCTCTATCCACCGGGGCCCCGGAACAGATTTTTCGGCGGTCAAGGGAGCGCTTTCCGCCGCGACCCGCTCAACTTTCTGACGAACCTCGCGCGCGAACATGGCGACGTGGCTCACTTTCGTGTCGAGTCGCAACGTGTTTTCCTGCTCAATCATCCTGATTACATCAAGGACGTGCTCGTTACGCAGCAGGCGAACTTTTTAAAGGCACGCGCGCAGTTAACACGACAACTGCTCGGCGAAGGCTTGCTGACGAGCGAAGGAGAATTTCACCGCCGCCAGCGTCGGCTTTCGCAACCGGCTTTTCATCGCAGGCGCATGAGCGGATACGGAACCGTGATGGTGGAACGCGCGGCGCAGTTACGCGAGCGTTGGCAAGACGGCCAGACGCTCGATATAGCGAGTGAAATGATGCGCTTGACGCTCTCGATTGTCAGCAAAACCCTCTTCAACGCTGATGTCGAAGCTGAAACGGACGAGGTCGGCACGGCACTGTCGGAGATCAGAAAACTGTTTGAGACGCCGAACCTTCCGCACTCTAAACTGCTAGAGAAGATGCCGTTCGTGCCCGCCGCGCGCCGCTTCCAAAAAGCTCGTGATCAATTAGACGCAATCATTTATCGAATCATTGAGGAACGGCGACGAAGCGATACAGATCAAGGTGATTTGATTTCGATGTTGCTGCTTGCGCGGGATGAAGGTGAGGGCGGCGAGCAGATGACGGACGAGCAGGTGCGCGATGAAGCGATGACGCTCTTTCTGGCCGGACACGATACGACATCCAATGCTCTCTCATGGACGTGGTATTTGTTATCACAGCACCCGGAAGTAGAAGCAAAGTTACACCATGAGATTGATACCGTGTTGGCAGGCAAGCTGCCCTCAACCGAAGACATCGCCCGTCTCAAATACACCGAGATGGTTTTTACAGAGGCGATACGATTGTATCCACCAGCGTGGAGAATAGGTCGTCGGGTTATTGACGATTACGAAGTCGGCGGTTACCGCATTCCTTCCGGCTCGCTCGTCCTGTTGAGCCAGTACGTGATGCACCGCGATCCGCGCTACTTTCCCGATCCGTCGCAGTTTGATCCCGAACGGTGGACGGACGTGAATCTCGATTCACGTCCGCAGTTCTCTTACTTTCCGTTTGGCGCGGGAGCACGACGTTGCATCGGCGAAGGGTTCGCGCGAACGGCGGGTGTGCTGTTGCTCGCTACGCTGGCCGGAATGTGGCGCATGAAATTGGTTAGCAATCACAAAGTAGAGATGCAACCGCTTCTTACCTTGCGACCGAAACACGGCATACGGATGACGCTGGAGCGGCGAAGGTAATAGTTGCGAAGCCTTCATCATTCCGGCTCTCGTCGGGTGAGATCGCAATGGTAAATAATATTTCCACTCCCGCTTTCTTCTCCGACGTGAAAAAAACCTATTTTCCGCGCCACGCCCTTCGCCGAAATGTTCTCCGGGTGCATCTTCAACATCATGCGCGATGCGCCGCGCAACTTGCAGATAACTTTCGCCGTTTCCAACGACAGTATTTCCAGTCCGTGACCGCGATGTTTTTCGTCAACGAGAATGCCGAAAGCGGGAATCTCAAATCCCTCGTCCCACCCACGCAGCATGAAGAATACGACGAGTTGTTCGCGTAAATATACGCCGGTGTGAACGTCGCGGTGGCTGTTAGAGAGGACGCTCGAAATCGTTGACTCATCAAAACTGAATGGATGGAAGAACCGTGCGTACTCCGATTGTTGCGAGCGAAGCATCGCGGACAGTTCCGGCGCGTCACGAGGTTTGAGCGAACGAATTTCTAAGTGTTCCATCTCAATCTGCCCGCTGCTTTCGATCATCAACCTGTTTCTGTAAACACGCCCGCAGCACGCCGACAATGTAAGTTACATCTTCCTCTGTCAGTGTAGCGGATGATGGAAGGCTGAGGCCGCGAGCGGCTAGTTCCACGGCGACGGGACAGTTCGCTTCTTCATTATCAGCAAGGTATGGGGGCATGTGATGAAGAGGATAGAAGAACGGTCGGGTTTCGATCCCTTCTTCCAACAGTTGGGCGATGAGCAGATCGCGGTTGTAATCTTCCGACAAGCAAACGGAGTAAAGCCAATAAACATTCTTTGCCCAACTCGCTTCGACTGGGGTTTTGATTACGGAAAAGTCTTTAAGCAAATCATCATACCAGCGCGCAACTTCGCGCCGTCGTTCGATGAACCAGTCAATGCGTTCCAACTGCGCGAGTCCGATAGCGGCTTGGACGTTGGTCATACGATAGTTATAGCCGACGACCGGAAACCAGTAACGACGCGATGTGTCCATGCCCTGTCCTTTGAGCAGGCGCACCTTTTTGGCTAATTCCTGATTGTCTGTAACGACCATGCCACCTTCGCCCGTCGTAATGATCTTATTTCCATAAAAGCTGAACGTGGCGATGTCGCCGAAGCCTCCAACGCACCTCTTCCTGTATTT
>JACDAW010000414.1 GCA_013695245.1 Pyrinomonadaceae bacterium
CGCCCAACTCGCTCAACGCGCTTACATCAAACCTATCTTGACGCAAGGCAATATCACCGCCTTAAACGAACACCGGATCATCAACAGCGCCGCAAACGGCGAGGGAGCATCAGGCGCGCCGCTCTTCGGCTCGACAGGGCGCGTCATCGGAGTTAATTTCGCTATCTTTACCGAAAACGCTGCGTCAAATTTTGCTGTGCCGATCAGTTTCGCAATGAAACTTCTTGAACGCGCCGGGTGGCAACAACCAAAACCGCAAGTCGCCGCTGCTCCAAACGCGAGCGCGAGAGAAGCTAACTCAAATCAGCGCAACTCACCGAATTGACCGTAAATCTATCGTTGATTCGCATATAACCACTTAAGCGCGTAACGATTTCTCTTTGACACAATCCTCAAATGAATGTAACCTTGCGCGTTTTTTTGACTTATGACATTACTTGCTAAAGCCTTTACGCGATGCTCCGGCTCTCTTACGCAAATATTAGCAACGCCCGCAAGAAATAGCGCATCGGACTACTTCGCTTGCTTTCATCGAAAGCGAAATTTCTCGCTCTCCTCGCAAATGGGTCACAAGGTTTTATACGTTGGCACACGCGTTGCCATCGTAAATAGTATCAGCGTGCTTGATTGCATTTCTTTCGAGAGATGAATCTCGCATTGAGAAATGTTGCAGATAACAAGCTCCAACTGAAACTTTTTTACGACACATTATTTTTAACGATAGAGTATTGAGCGTTAAAGCAAACATCTCGTACACAGAAACGCACGCCTTTTCCCGACACCAAAGGCAGTGGGCGCTTTGTTTCCTTCTCGTCATTTTCAATCTTTTTTCGCCGCTTGCCTCCTTGCGCATCGCAGCGCAAACGACCGTCGCGGAAGAAACGATTTCTCGTCCACAGCTCGCGCCGCAATTTCGCCTTGAACGCCTTACTGTCTCCGGTGGCGCGGAATTGCTCACCATCTTTGCAAGCGCCAACGATTCGACAGCGACGACGGGCAACACATCCGCCGACATTCCACTCGTTAGCATACTGCGCGACACGATGGGCGACCGCGACACGGAAAATGATCGTTTGCGCTACGTCTGGATGCTCACCTACACGCGCCCCGCCGCGTGGCAACGCGTCGCCGCGGCCGTCCCGTTTCTCTATGCTCGTGTTGGCAATAAAAAGCGTGCGGGCAAGGGTGTGCCGCCGCCGTTGATTGATTTGGCGACTGCCGACCGCGACGTTTGGGATCGCTTCTTCTGGATCGCGCTGCAAAATTTATTATTTGTCCCCGACGGGATTCCCGTTCGAGCTTCGCTTAACACGCTGCGCCGCAACCTCAATGATTATCGTAAAGCGCATCTGATCCGCGCTCTCGCCGTTCTCTCACTCTACGATTCGGTTGGCGACCACGCGCCCGCGTTTTCACCTTCCGAAATGAGCGACATCAACGCGCGCTTAACCCTCGCCGAATCAACCTTCGGCGGCATCCTCGACGACGTTTATCTTGGGCTTGCCAGCCAGAAGCAAACAAAGCAACAGTTAGATGTAAGAGGTCAAAATTGGGAACTCTTGCGCCAGCGCGCCGAAGCCGAGAGCCTCTACTTCGAGCCGTTGCAGATGCCCGATGGCAGCGCCACACACGCGGTTCTTTGGGCGTCGCGCAATGACCTTGCCGCGAACAGATCGCGCACATTCAACAAACGCTTTCTTAACATTGATAATCCTTGGAGCGACCGGAGACTTCAACGCTGGGACGGATACTCGCAGACTTGGTACTTCGACGCGGAGAATCGTCGCGTCTCGAAAGAGACGGCGGGCGCGCGTCCCGTTGCGATGATTCCGCTTGCGCTCTACGGACTCGATTACCCGAAGATTCCGATCCTCCTCGTTGACTTCCGCGACCGTTATAACCCGAAGCGGCGCGAAATCTCGAAACGTCTGCTCGAAGATGTGGCGCGCAACCTTCTCAACATCTCGCGCTTCGGCGATCTCTATTTCTTTCTTGGACGAACGGTTTATGATTTCGTCACCAGTCGGCGCGGCATGGACATCAACCAGCCCTCACGCTTACAGGCTTATTCGCAACTCAAGCTGCTGCTCTCGCTGAGTCAATCTCTTGATCCGCAGTTGCGCGCTGAAACCAGTCGTCGCTTGGAAGCGGTCTCCGCCAATCCTCTTGAAAACGATATTAAAGCCGAAACACAGATTGCGCGCGATCAATATAGTGCGTTGCGCCTCTACGCCTTAAGTCCCGACGGGCTTCCGGCACGTATTGAACGCGACCGGCGCGCCGAGATGGTTCCGCTCGCCCACAATCGCACGGAGCAAATCCTTTTCCGCCTCGCACATCTCGCCAGCTTCGGGCTTTACACGCACCGCGAAGCTGCCTCTTCCGCCGCCGCCGCAACGCAACTCGATGAAGCGCGTCGCATCGCTTATCACACGCGCTTTTTGCGTGAAGCGGTGAAGGCAGGGCCCGTAGTCGAGGTTGTGCGCAATATCGAAGACGTGCGACGCTCGTTGCAATACATTATGGAGCACAACGCGGCCGCAGGCGCGAAAACCGCACGCGCCGTCGCGCAAATATTCTCCCGCACAAACGATGAAGCGGCGCGCGAGTTGTGCTTGAATTCGCTATACCGCATTAACACCGAAACCGCCAAATCAGAATTGCTGCGCATCTACCGCGATGAAAAGACTGACACGCGCTTGCGCACGCTCAGCGCGCAATATTTGCGCAAAGCCCTCAAAGAAGAACAACGCTTCGCCCCGGCCGATGCGCGCGCCCTCGCAACAACGCTTGTCCAATGAAGTTTTCGATGAGCTTAACGTTTGATGCTGGCCGTTTGATCTTGCCGCTCAACGCTTTGGCTTGCGCGTAATTCCTGTGAAGCTCTCCGAATAACATCTTCAACCTCGCTGGTTGTGCGCGGCAGGGCAGCGGTTAAATTGCGGTAGCCATAGGATGTTATCGCCACGTCGTCTTCGATGCGCACGCCGATGTTTTTGTATTTCTCAAAAGCGGGACGCACGGCGCGAATAAAGCGCTCGCTTTCAGCCGTTTTCGGTAAGTAATCGAGCGCGTCGGGTCGGATGTAGATGCCGGGTTCGATAGTGAAGACCATGCCGGATTCAAACTTCGTCGCGCCGCTTCCAACGTCGTGCACGTTCATGCCGAGCCAGTGCGATGTTCCGTGCATAAACCAGATTCGATATTGAGCGGAATTCACGTCTGTAATCAAGCCGAGCTTTAGGAGTCTGTTTTTAATCGTCTCGATGGCCGCCGCGTTTATCTCTGCAAACGTGCCGCCGGGACGCGCTTTCTTGTAACCCGCTTCTTGCGCGGCGAGCACGAGATTATAGATGTCTGTTTGCGCTTGAGTGAATTTGCCGCCCACAGGAAACGTCCGCGTAACGTCCGCCGTGTAGTGTCCGTATTCGGCGCCAACATCCATCAGCATCAGATCGCCCGGCGCAACTTGCCCCTGCGATTCCTCGTAGTGCAGCGTGGTGGCATTCGTGCCGCAGCCGACGATGGGCGGGTAGCCCCAGTTATCCGCGTTGCGACGCTTAAACGTGTATTGAACTTCCGCCTCAACTTCGTACTCCCACTTCGCGCGACCGGCGACAGCCATCGCGCGCCCCAACGCTTCGGTCGTGATGTCAACGGCGTGTTGCAGCAAACGCAACTCCATCTCGGACTTGCGCAGACGCATCTCCGCGAAAATCGGAAACGCGCTGCGCACCGTGAAACCGTTCGGCTCCCTTTTCAATTCGGCGGCGAGGAGTTGCTCGGCGCGGTATTCGCGGCTTTCCGCATTCTGAGCATTCGGGTTCGTTGAAATTAACATGAAAAGAGACGCTTCGGATTTTGCGGCCGCCGCGAAAAGCGTTTCATAACTTGCTGCATCGCTTGTGTCGTTTGGTGTCGCCGGATTTGCAGTGCGCGATGAGAGCAACACGTTGTCGGATTGCGGGCGGTAAGCTTGTCGCCCACGCAAACTTTTCATAAACGGCTCAAACTCTGCGGCTTCCCAGATTTCATTTACGCCTGAGAGCCGCGCGGCTTCTTCGGGAGAATACATGCGCCCCGTCCATGTTTCTTGCGATGGGTCGCGGCGCGGCAGGAAAAGTATTTCGCGCAGGCTTGCGCCACCCGGCAGCAGAACGAGCTTAGCGTCTTCCTGATT
Organism: Pyrinomonadaceae bacterium; assembly: GCA_013695245.1. Lineage (GTDB taxonomy): Bacteria > Acidobacteriota > Blastocatellia > Pyrinomonadales > Pyrinomonadaceae > JACCYN01. Next base: position 4,181 of record JACDAW010000414.1, read on the forward strand.
CAAATTCGTTAAGTAGTAAAAATTATTTTCCTGACGAAACTTATAATTGACATCGGCAGAATAGATGCGCGGTGCAGCGCTTAATAAGACTAGCGCGGATTTTGCGCCGATGCGTTCCGCCAACTTCGCACGCCGCGCCGCCAGCTCCGCCCTTCGCGCGTTGTCATCGAAGACGGGCGCAGGTGGCGCAACACGTATTGCACTCGCAACCGCCGACTGCTGCGCGAAAAATACTTTCTGCTCTGCTAAAGCGCCTGACGGAACGCTAAACAACAACGAAATGAAAAGAAGATATAAAACGTATTTACGATTCATTACCTGAATGCTCACAAACCTTTACTCCCTTACCTGATCAGCGTTACATGAAAGCAAATTATCTCAACTTCAAACAATCCTTGCATCTCAGAACTGAAGTCACCTGTTAACTCTGCGCGCTTGATACTAAGAGTTCATTAAACGTATCTTAACATCCCAGCTCGTGTTAACGGTAAAAAGCGTTAACGGTATTTGAGATTCACTTATCCGGCAACTACGCGCACGGATACGTCCTGTGTGTTGCGATTGCCGAAAAAATCTTCAGCAAAAACGCGCACGATATAATCACCCGAAGCAAGCTGTGACGAATGCCAGAAATCATCCTCTGCTTTTTCATCGCGCACGTTGTTGGTCACAATATAAGCGAAGACGGTGTCGGGGCTATATCCGGC
>JACDAW010000420.1 GCA_013695245.1 Pyrinomonadaceae bacterium
CGCTGGATGAGGCGACCTGATGGGGTGTAATACTTCGCCGAAGTCAAAGTTAATCCCGCGCCGTATTCAAGCGGGATGATGGATTGCACTAAGCCTTTGCCGAAACTGTTTTCGCCGACGATCAAGGCACGGTCGTGGTCTTGCAATGCGCCTGCGACGATCTCGGAGGCGGATGCCGAGCCGCCATTGATAAGCACGACGAGCGGCGTCACGTTCGGTTGATTGTTATTTGATTTATAGGTTCTTTCGCCGCCGCGACTGCGCCCCTTCTGCGTCAAGATCACTTGCCCGCGCGAGAGAAACTCGTCAGCGACTTTGACGGCTTGATCGAGAAAGCCGCCGGGATTGCCGCGCAAGTCAAGCACAAGCGAAGTCGCGCCGCGCTCGCGCAAAACCTCGATGGCGCGATCAAGTTCGGCCGCCGTCTCATAATTGAAACCGCGCGTCATATCAACGTAGCCAACGCCGGGACGCAGCATATAATAATCCGGCACGGACGGCTGCGGCACGGCGTCGCGCGTGATCTCAACAGTTTCGGTGCGCCCGTTTGATGTGCGCTCGACGGCGACCTTAACGGTTGTGCCGCGCGGCCCGCGAATTTTGTCGCGCACTTCGGCGGAGGATTTGCCGGCCATTGTTTGGCCGTCAACAGAGACGATCCGGTCGCCGTAGCGAAGTCCGGCGCGCTCGGCGGGGCTACCCTCGAAGGTCGCCATAATGTAGGTGTCAACTTGATCGCCGTTCAAGCGCCAGTTGTTGATCGACGCGCCGATGCCGAAGTATTCCGAGCGTTGGTCGGTTCTGAGTTCCTCAAACTCCGCGCGGTCGTAGTAGTTCGAGTGCGGATCGAGCGAGCGCAGCATTCCGATGATCGACGATTTGATGACCGTGTTGTAATCGAGCTTGCCGCCGTCAACGTAATTCTGTTCTACAATCGTCAGCGCATCAGAGAAGTCTTGTTCGACCGCGCCGGTAGTGCCCGCCCGCGCGCCCGCACCGCCGGGGCGCGTGTCACGCGAACCGGTTGAGGCGGTTGGCCCGACGGGGCCGGGCGATTGACCTTTTTGGTTTTGAGCGATGACAAATGCCGGAAGCGACAGCGCGACGACGAGCAGAGCTAAAAGCAGAAGGGAAAAATTCTTCTTCACGTTTGAGAAACCTCTTGAAATCTTTTCTACCGAAACGGATTCAGCGAAAGCGCCCAAACGCGCTTTCCAATTGCCATACTACCGGATGCGCGCTCCGCCTTCAAGGTTGTGCTGGAACAAATGACCCATGCGGCGGACTCCGCAAACTTCAGACCCCTTTAGATGCGCCAAATCGCTTCCGGCCAGCGCCGGGCGTTAAAGTTTTTTGATGTTTGTAATGACGACAATTCCCGCCGTCTCTTCAAGCGTAAACTCGATGCGGTCGCCGGGTTTGAGATCGTTTAAGAGCGTGGCTTCTCGCGCATGAAAATCCATGCTCATCGCCTCCATGTAACCCTTGATCTCTTCATGATTGATCTTAATCGTTCTCTTTTCAGGATCAATTGCTTCAACGACACCGACGCCTCGGTGCGTCGCAGACGTAACGCCACGTTGCGGCGCGACGGTTGAATTATTCGTGATTGTCGGGGACGGCCGCTGGCAGGCGACGCTGCACATCACCGATAATAAAGCGACAATGATATTGATTTTCATGCGAGTCCTTAAAATCAAGATTTACGTTTAAGTTCGCTTGCCGATGAGCCATGCGGCGCGTAATGCTCGCTGCTCGGCAGAGGCTGACGGGTCTTCCGAGATCGCATAGGTGACGGTCGGGCGCGCAACCAAAGTCATCGAAACTTCGAGCAGACGGTCGCCGCGAAAGATCGTCATTGGCACGCGCTCGCCTTCGCGGAAGCGGGCGACCTGCAACGGAAACAGCGTCGCGTTAGTGCGCTCGCCGCCGACCGCTAAGATAACATCGTTTGGCGCAAGCACATTGTAAGCGGGGCTTTCCGAACTCACGCCGGTAATGTTAATGCCGATGGCGTTCGCCGTCGCTTCGCTGGGAAACGTAATGCCGAGATCAGGCTTTGTTGGATCGTTTTTACGCTCAAGGCGAAGTCCGGCGTAAGCGAGAATGCGTTCATACGGCAACTCTTCAGTGCCGTTCACGTATTTTGCAAAAAACTCTTTGAAGTTTGACCCGGCAACTTCTTCTACCGCTGCCTCGAAGCCGCCCGGCGGAAAGCCCGGCTTCGGCAAGGCGTATTTCTCATAGAGAAGAAGAAACACATCGTCGAGCGAACGCGAATTCTTTGTGCGCTGGCGAATCTCTAAATCGAGCAACATGCCGAGGATGTCACCTTTGGTGTAGTAGCTGAAGGAATTGTTCGCCGAGTTGTCGGGCGTGTACCAAGTGTTGATGCTTGATTCTTCGACGGAGAGAATGCGGCGTCCCGGTAGTCTTTGCAGCGTTTGAATCTGGCTCGCCTGCTGTTTGTAGTACTTTTCGGGCGTCCAGACGCCGCTCCGCAGGATGTGTAGATCGCCGTAGTAGCTCGTCATGCCTTCGGAGATATACAGGTAGCGCGTCGGGACTTGCGCCGCATAATTGAAGGGGCCGAGCACGTCGGGGCGAATGCGTTTGACGTTCCAGAGATGGAAAAACTCGTGCGAGGTGACGCCGCGAAAACGATCAAGCCCGTCTTCCGTCGCGCCGTTGTATTTGCGCAAACCGATGCTGGTTGAATTTAAATGTTCAAGTCCGCCGCCACCGCTCGGCGTCATGTGGAAGATGAAGACGTAGCGGCGATAGGGCGCGCCGCCGAACATATTTACCTGCGATTGAACAATGCTTTCAACGTCCGATTGAAATTTCCGCAGATCGTAATTGTGATTACCGTAGATCGCGATCTCATAAGGAATGTTTTGATAATTGAAGCGCAACACGTTCTGATTGCCGATCTCGGTCGGCGCATCAATAAACGTGTCGTAGTCGGGCGCGGGGAAAGTGCTCGCGCGTCCTTGCGCGCTTTCGAGTCCGGTGGAGATTGTCGCCCAGCGCGGCGGCTTATTGATGGTGAGCGTGACGGGGCGATCTTTTGCGCCGACGATGTAGGGGAAAAGAAGCGCGCCGTTAAAGTAAGCGTGCGTGTCGTCGAGATGAATGCCGGAGACATTTAATTGGTCGGCATAGACTTGGTAGCCGACGCGCAACGTAGAATTGCCGCGCGTTTCAACGCGCCATGTCTTGGTGTCGGTTTTGGTGAAGGGAAGCGTTTGCCCGGCAGTCGTTCCCGCGCGAAACTCTTGCACATTGCGCGCGGCGTCAATCGTGCGGTACGCGCCGGGAACCCACGTGGGAAATTGCACCTCGATGAAGGGCTGGCGCACATTCGTTGCCGTCATTGTCACTTCGTAAAGATGCGTGGTCGGGCGCGACATGCCGAGTTCGTAAGCGATGCGGATGTCAATCTGCGTGTTTGCTGCTGTCGCACCTGTCTGCGCGGATGAGCGCACCAAACGTAAATGTTGGGCTTGAGCGAAATTTTGCGCGAAGGTTAAAGCGGCGAAAAGGAATAAGAGCAGGAAAAAAATCTTGCGTATTTGCTCAGTGGGACGGGCAAGTATGTTCATTCGTTAATCTCCAAAGCGAAAATAAATGCGATCAAGTTTCCTTGCCGGTCGCTTCGGGGAGAAACGCGCGGCCGTCGAAAACGTTTGAGCGCGTCCTAATTGACTCTTGAAGGAAAATGGAATGAGCGCGCAATATAGCACGCTCAAGTGATGATTGAAAAGTTGATGAAAAGTTTACGCCGCCCACGCCCTAGTCGCAGCCTGTGTCCATGTGCGGAGCGTCAACCGGCTTCGATTCGGGCGATCCCTTCTGCCGCAAAAAGATCGAGAGCACGACCATTAAACCGATGGATAAAAACTCGCTCTGCCAATTCTGAAACGACTCGAACCAGAA
>JACDAW010000429.1 GCA_013695245.1 Pyrinomonadaceae bacterium
AATCAAGAGTAGAAATCAGTCATGTAGAATCAGTAACTTATGGGCTGCGTCAGCGCGAAAGTTCTGAAGCGTTTTTCGTAAGTCTTTTGTTTTCAACACGCGCAATTTTCTACCCTTGATTCGCATAAATGTTTCCACCCCTTGTTTTTAATGCTATATTAGTCGTGCCTTTCCAGTGTGCGGATTTTGCCCTTCCTCTGTGTTTGTTAATTACCAAGTTTAGCGGTGTTTCTAATGAAAATTTATTCCCTCCGCCGCCGTCGTAATATACAGTCTTTCGCATTCGCTCTGTGCTTGTGCCTCACGCTCTCTTTATTGTGTGCCGCACCGCGTCCGGCGTATGCATTTGCAAATCCGCCACTTTTACTCAGCGAAGCGACTTCAACACGCGCCATCGCGCTTGATTCATTGACGTGGCAGCGCGAGCCTTTCCCGCTAACGCAAACCGTGCCGATGTTTGCCGGGCAGCGCACGCGCCTCACCTTCTTTGCGATGAATCTGCAAACGGGCGATGACGCATCAGTTGTGACGGCTGACGCGGAAGACGCGGCGCAAAGGCGTTTCGCTTTAACGGTTGAATACGTTGGAGTCGTGCCCGGCTACGAATGGATGTCGGCGGTCGTCGTCAAATTGGCGGACGGCATGAATGACTTGGGCGATGTGCTCGTGCAGCTTAAGGTGCGCGGTGTGGCGAGCAATCGCGTGCGTGTCGGGTTAGGTCGCGTCGGCGGCGGATTGCCTGACGATACCGGAAGCGTTCCGACTCCCGCGCCGTATCCTGCGCCAACGCCGACGCCCTCTGCGACGCCGGCGCCGGCGCCGAACTCGGTTTCGATGCCCGACGCCACACGCTTCCTCGAACAGGCGTCGTTCGGCCCGACTGCGACTTCGGTTTCGCGCGTGCAGGCAATCGGCTTCCGCGCTTTCATTGACGAACAGTTCGCCGCTACCGCTTCCGCTTATCCGAATCTGCCAGCCTTCCCGTCCGACTCAAACGTCGGCTGTCCGACAGGAAGCGATGCCAACTGCTTCCGCGATAACTACACGATGTATCCTCTGCAAATGCGCTTCTTCCAGAATGCGCTCGCGGGGCAGGATCAATTGCGGCAGCGCGTCGCGTTTGCGCTTAGTCAAATTTTCGTCGTCTCCGGCATTGATATTCAACAGCCGAGTTCGATGTCGCCCTACCAGCAACTCTTGACGCAGTGGCCGGAAAAGAACTTCCGGCAGTTGATGTATGACATCACGCTTAACCCGGCGATGGGTCGTTATCTCGACATGGTGAACAACGACAAGCCGAACCCGACGAGCGGAATCGAACCGAACGAAAATTATGCGCGCGAACTGCTTCAGCTTTTCACCGTCGGCGTAAATAAACTTAATCAAGACGGAACGCTCCAACTCGACGCGCAAGGACGGCCAATTCCAACCTACGATCAAGATATGGTTGAAGGTTTCGCGCACGTCTTCACCGGCTGGACTTATGCTCCCATTCCGCCAAGCACTGTCGTCAACCGTCGCAACGCGTCGTATTACCTCGCGCCAATGGTCGTCTATCCGAGCAACCATGACACAGGCACGAAAGAATTATTGGACGGAGTAATGCTTCCCGCCGGGCAAACGGCGGATAAGGATTTAAACGATGCGCTTGATAACATCTTCAATCACCCGAACGTCGCGCCGTTTATCTCGAAGCAACTGATCCAGCATCTTGTCACCAGCAATCCGAGTCCGGCTTATGTCGGGCGCGTCGCCGCAGTCTTTAATAACAACGGTGCGGGCGTGCGCGGCGATCTCAAAGCGGTGGTGCGCGCAATTTTGCTCGACGCCGAAGCGCGCGGCGATGCGAAAACTGATCAAACTTACGGTCGCCTGCGTGAACCCGTGCAGTTTGTGTTAAACACACTGCGCACGCTCAGTGCCGCGAGCGACGGTTATGGGCTGCTCGATCAAACGCGCGGCATGGGGCAAAACGTTTTCTATTCGCCCTCGGTCTTCAATTTCTACCCGCCGAACTACAAGATACCGGGCACGGAAGCGTTGGGGCCGCAGTTTGCGATTCAAACAACGGCCGTCGCGCTCGCGCGCGTCAACTTCGTCAATACGATTGTCTTTAGTCGCATCTCGCCGCCGTCTGGAAGTCCGCCGAGCGCCATTGGCACTGACCTTGATTTCAGTCGGTGGCAGGCGTGGGCGAACGATCCGGCGAAACTCGTGGACGAACTCGATAAAGTTCTAACTCACGGCGTGCTTTCGCCCGCTACGCGCGGCGTCGTGACGCAAGCCGTCACGAGCGTTCCCGCGACGAACACGAAACTGCGCGCGCAGACGGCAATTTATCTCATCGCAAGTTCATCGCAATATCAAGTTCAGAGGTAATAAAGAGATGGTACATACGCACACGCGCCGGGGGTTTCTTCGTTGCTCGGCTTACGGCTTAGGCGCGGCCGCATTGCTCACTGGCTTCGAGCGCTTCGGTTTAGTCAACGCGCTTGCGCAAGGCGCGTCGTCTGATTACAAAGCCTTGGTGAGCATCTTCCTCTTCGGCGGCAACGACGGCAACAACATGATCGTGCCGATGGACGCGGGCGCGTATGGGATGTATTCGACCGTGCGCGGCTCGCTCGCGCACCCGCAATCGAGTTTGCTTTCGGTCAGCACGCCGAACAACGCGGCGACCTACGGACTTCATCCCGGAATACCCGAACTGCAAGCGCTCTGGGCAAGCGGCAAACTCGCCGCGCTCGCTAACGTCGGCACGCTCGTCGAACCCGTTACGCGCCAGCAATATCTCGCTGCGCCTGCGAAGCGTCCCGACGATCTCTTCTCGCATTCCGACCAACAAGAGCAATGGCAATCAGCGATCACAAAGAGAACCGGAGTTGCTGCCCCGACCGGCTGGGGCGGGCGCACCGCCGACCGCACATCTGCGCTCAATGGCGGCGGATCGTTTCCGATGATCATCTCCACCGCAGGCGCAACGCTTTTTACCGTCGGTGATGATGCGCGCGCCCTCGTGCCGAGTTCAGGCTTGAGAGGATTCGATTCATCCGCAACTTCAACTTCGCGCTACAACGCGATGCGCCAAATGCTCACGATGGACAACGAAGCACTGCTTGTGCAGAGCGCAAGCGATACGACCGCGCGCGCTATTGACAACACG
>JACDAW010000448.1 GCA_013695245.1 Pyrinomonadaceae bacterium
CGAGATGGATGTTGACTGCTCAGATGAGCTGCCGTCAACATACAATGCCGGGCGTTAGAGGTGATTATGAAAATTTCAGCGCTACTGGTTCTTGTTCTATGCATTTCAGTCGTAAGCGTTTCATCGCGGGCGGAAGAGGGATCGTTAGAGTTCACTCCGCACAATGGGTTCAGCGGTCATAGCGAGGGAAATGGCATGCTCAGGCTGTTTTTAGGCAAGCAGCGTCTTTTCCACGTTGAGAGTCACGGATACGACCAGGCTGATGGCACTTTCCGCCTCGATCAAACCGTCACTTTTCAAGGCCAACCGAGCCAAGAGCGATCCTGGATACTCAAGACCATCCGTCAAAATCATTACACGGCCACACTGAGTGATGCTGCAGGGCCCGTAACCGGGCTTACGAATGGCTCTCGTTTGCTATTAGAGTATCGAGTCAAGGGACCTTTGATCATGCACCAAACACTTGAGCTCATGCCTGATGGAAAGACCATCGATAACGTGGGCAAGATCACGTTGCTAGGAATTCCAGTAGGCCACCTGCACGAAACGATTACACGGAAGGATTAGGCAATCACCTCTAACCATCCGTTGCAGCGGACGGCGCTACGCGCCGCCGCTGAACCGGAGCGTTGGGCAGCTTTCCTCTATTATGTGCAGTTATGAAACAAACCAAAAGCATAATTGTTATTGCTGTAATTCTCTCGCTTACTCATCTCATTTCTTTTGAGTCAGTTTATTCACGCTCTCTGGATATAAACTCGAAAGGGAAAATTAAAGGTTTAATTCTTGATGCCAATGAAGCAAGAGTGCCAAATGCGAGGGTAGTCTTGAAAGGTAAAGAGTTCACGAGGAAAGTTAAGTCTAATGAAGCAGGTGAATTTGAAGTTGAGTTGCCTGCTGGTGTTTATCAGATCAGCATTGATGCTCGCAGTTTAGGATTTAGCTTGTTTCAGGAAAAAGGAATCAGAGTTCGTGCTGGTTCTGCTCAAGAGTTTCGTATTACTCTTGGCTCGATAGTGCCTGTTATTGTAGATTAAAGTAGTATTGTTTACTGAGTATGTCTTGCAAACGCACCGCCCAACAAGTCATTCGAGCGCGACGTCTTGATAGAATGCCTTTCATCTCACAGTTTTCGCACAACGAAGAAAGTAAACGTAATTTTTCCCACCGCCTTCTAAAATTTGCAACAGAGCTTACACTTGCGCGTTAATATCCGTTAGACCCGCAACGACACGCTCGTTTGCAAAGAAAGAAACTATGACGCTTCGCGCCCGCTAAGCGAAAGTGTTGCAGGCTTCGATCTCGCGCCGATATTTGCCGAACTCGCCAAAGACGATCTGCAAAGAGCGGTTGAGGCAGCGAGGAATACGGCTCGCATTCTCCGTTATTCTCCGTGCGCTGTAAAAAATTGAATCTGTTTTCCTCATTCTTCGGAACCTTCCGTTGCGCCGCGCGTGTAGAGCAAACGCACCACGTTTTTCTTTTGCAAACCACACGCGCCCGAAGGAGAGAATGATGATTCCCCGCCAATCGCTTTTTGTAATCGCCACCTGTCTTGCCGCAAACGTCGCTTCTACCTCTGCACAAACGCCTAAGCCTGCCAATCGCTCAACTCCGCCTGCCGCTACAGCAACAAACAATCCCGTGGACGAACGACGCATTACCGCCCTCGGTTTGCTGACCGCGTTAGGCGATGAAGCAAAAACTTTCCGTGATGAAGCACTGCGTGCGCGCGTGCAGGCGAGGGTCGCCGACGCTTTGTGGGATGTGGACAAGGAACGCGCACGCGCCTTATTTCGCCGTGCGTGGGATGCAGCAGAAGTTGTTGACAAAGCGAGCGCGTCAACCGACGAAGACGAGAGGCGGCAACTCGGTGTGTTTCGCAGCAATCGAGGAGCGAATTTCGTGCCCATTCAGCGAATGCGTCAGGAAGTTTTGCGCCTCGCCGCGCGCCGTGATCCGAAGCTCGGCGAAGAACTTCTCGCCAAACTCACCGAAGCCCAGAAACAACAGGAGACAAGCACTAGCGCCGGGGAAAGCTCTGCCCCACCACGCGACGCCGCCGATTCTCCGCGCATGAACGCATCCAACGTGAGCGACGCCGCATCGGCCGAGCGTCTCCGTCTTGCGCAGCAGTTTCTCGAAAACGGCGACGTTGATCGCGCCTTGCAATTCGCCGAGCCTGCGCTTAATCGTGTGACGGCGTCGGTCATGACCTTCCTTTCCGGCTTGCGCGAGAAGAATCCGGCCGTTGCCGATGCGCGGTATGCGCGTCTGTTGCAAACGGCTGCAACTGATCCGGCGTCCGACCCGAACACCGTCTCAACGCTTACGGCTTACGCGTGGACGCCGTATCTTTATGTCACCATCTGGCCCGGCGGCATACCGTCGAGTATGCAACGCGGCACGGCCGCTCCGCCGAATCTTTCTCCTCAATTGCGCGCCGCTTACTTCCGCGTCGCGTCGCAAATCCTGATGCGACCGTTGCCGCCCGCCGATCAAGATCGGACGACGGGTCGCCGCGCAGCGACTTACTTTATGATCGCGCGCCTGCTTCCGCTTTTCGAGCAACACGCGCCGAGTTATCTGTCTGAGTTGCGCGCGCAACTCTCTGCCTTAAGCCCCGATGCGCCTGAGCGTTTCAGAACGGGCGGCGACCGCTCGCTCACGCGCGGCATTGTTCCCGAAAACACTAGCGACGCGGCGCGCGATGAGATTCAGGAGGCAATTGAAACGGCAGAGAAAGCGCCAATCGGCGAACGCGACCGCATGTATGCGATGGCGGCCGTGCGCGCGGCGATGAAGCCCGATGCGCGCGCGCGCGACCTTGTCGAAAAGATCAACGATGAGGACACGCGCAATCGCCTTCGCGCATTTGTTGATTTTCAGTTTCTCTCGCAGGCGATCAGAAAAGACGACGCCGAGGAAGCTTCGCGCCTGTTGCGCTCCGGCAATCTTACACCCCAGCAGCGCGCGTGGGCGCTCACGCAGGTGGCGCGCATACTGAAGAAAACCGACCGTGAACGCGCCATTTCGCTGCTCGACGATGCGGTTGCGGCCGCCAACCGTTTGAGCAACAGCGAGGCGGATCGCGCGGCGGCGCTCGTCTCCGTCGCCCGCCAACTCTACGAAATAGATTCAGTGCGCGCGTGGGAGATGTTGTCTGACGTCGTTAAGTCCGCCAACCAAGCTCCTGAGTTTACGGGCGAAGACGCGCGCATCAGCAATAATCTTGAGGGCGCGGTGAGCATCGTGATGCTGGTGACGGGTTCTTCGGATTCAAATCTAACGGGAATGTTTGATTCGCTTGGGCGTGATAATCTCTTTCGCGCCGTCGAACTCGCGCGCAACTTCACCGGCGAAGCACCGCGCTCGCTCGCCATTATCGCCGTCGCAAACTCGGCGCTGACGAAGAAGGCTCAACCAATGGAGCAGCGCCGTCAAGCAACATCAACGACGACGACGACCGCAAGATCTTAACGGAAAGTTTTTAACTTTACGAGTAAATGTTCATCGGGCGCGTCAATAACTCTACGGGGTCGTGAATGTTTAAAGCTTCGCGCACATACCACGCTTCGCCCGCCGTGACGCCGATGAGTGAGCCGACATAGCGCGCTCTAGACTCTATTTGATCGAGGAAATTCTTTTCGCTGATGCGCGTTACGGGTTCATCTGATCCTTCGCGGTAGAACTGCGATGTGTGAGCGCGGATCGCGTTCATCTTTCCTTCGAGAAATTCCGAAACGTCAACGATGAATGACGGCGTGACGAGGCGCGAATGAACGGCGTGCGCAAGCATCGGCATCTTGACATGCGCCTGCCCTGATTCTTCATCGTAGCGGCGCATACTCGCTAATCGCGCCGCTTCGCGGACGATATGCGCGGTCGCCGCGTGATCCGGATGCGGATCGTCCCAGTGCTGCGTGAAGATCACCTTCGGCCGATGGATGCGAAGCACGCGCACCATCCTCCGGCGCGCTTCGTCAGTCACCTGCACATGACCGTCCGGCAGTTCCAAGTTTAATCGCAAATCTAA
>JACDAW010000456.1 GCA_013695245.1 Pyrinomonadaceae bacterium
TAATGAGCCGAGCAGGGCTCGAACCTGCGACCCGCTGGTTAAGAGCCAGCTGCTCTACCAACTGAGCTATCGGCCCGCTAAAAGAAAATCTAACCCTTGCTTCCAACTCTGTCAAGATGCGGGAATAGACGGCTGCTGGCTCGACTTCAAATTATTTTGTTTATGTTAATTGCGCGGCAGCAAACCAACCAACTCTTCAAACGAATCGTGCACGGCTGAGTATGAGATTTTTAATTGCTCGTCGGTGCCGCGTCGAGCGTCGCGCTTGAAGTTGGATAAAGCTTTAGCAAACGCTTTCTGCTTGTTCTTAAACAATGATATGTCGCTTGTTCCGCGCGGCGCGGCCATGTTTGTGAGCGGCTTGCCAAGACTGACGAGCTTGGCGGCTCTAGCACGAATCGTTTTATAGTCCCCTTTTGGGAGAGCGTCATGTTGCAGCGGATGAAGCACTTCATGAAAACGATCAAATGCTGCCACGCCGAAGGAGTGCGCCCGCGCCTCGTCGTGTTGATGTTGCGGCGGCGATGAGAAGCATGAATCATGCGCTCGCCGTGCGATGAGCGAAGCCGGAACGATGAGTGTGCAGAAAATCAAAATCAGAGAAGCGAAAAAACTTTTCATCCGTTTAGCTCCATCTTTGTCAGAAATCATCTCGTCGTCAATTGTGACGGTAGTTGTTTGTCAACGCGCGGGCGGTTGGCGAGGTTAGCGAGTTCTGTCACCGTCATAAAGATCGTGCGCGCAACTGTCTGCATCTTTTCGTAATCAATTTTGTCTGGCGAATCCGATGGGCGGTGATAATCTTCATGCACGCCGTCGAAGTAAAAGATGATCGGCACGCCATTGCGCGCATAGTTGTAATGATCGCTGCGGAAAAAGAAGCGATTCGGATCAGTTGGGTCATCATATTTATAATTGAAGTTTAGATTAAGATATGAAGCATTGATGCGCTCGCTCAATGCTCCTAAGTCGGTGCTCATCATCTTTGAGCCGATCACGTAGATTTCATTGTGGGCGCTCAAATCGCGGTTGCGCGGGTTGGCGTCGCCGTCTCTTTTGCTACGTCCGATCATGTCTATATTGAGTTGCGTGACTATTTGCGCGAGCGGCACGACGGGGTGTTCGACGAAGTAACGCGAACCCCATAAACCCTTTTCTTCGCCGCTATGCCAGACGAAAAGAATGGAGCGCTTCAGGCGGGGGCCGCGCGCGAGCGCTTCGGCGATTGAGAGCACGGCGACCGTGCCTGAGCCGTCGTCGTCTGCGCCGTTGTAGATCGTGTCGCCGGAAGTGTCGCCATCTTTCACGCCGCCGCGTCCGGCGCCTGACGTGCCCACTCCGACGTGATCGTAATGCGCGCCGAGTGCAACGTATTCGTTCTTTAGCGCCGGGTCGCTGCCTTCGAGCACGCCGACGACGTTCTGCGTGCTGCTCGTTTCGGAAGCGACGGCCGTTGTAAAGTTAATGCGCTTACCGGCCGTAAGCTCAAACGGCGCGCTGTTCATGTTCGCCCCGCCGCTTTGCTGAAAAACTTGTTCGCCGCTTACACGCTCGCCTGCCATCAAAGCGTCGAGCATTTTTTGCGAAGGGATGAGCGTCGGAATGCGTGTGTCCGTTATGTCCATGAAGGCTTCGACTTGAAGCGTGCCGCGTTCGAGAGCAGCGCGGCGCGTCTGCCAGTATTGGTTATAGTCGCGTGTGCGCGGGATAAGAACGATGCCGCGCGCGCCGTGCCGCCGGGCGTAGCCGCCGAAATCGTCCCAGTCTTCGCCCTGCTTGCCGCCCAGATCATCGGGCGTGACACCGTCGGGGCGAGCGCCGCCCGCGACGATCATAATTTTGTCGCGCACGTCAATGCCTTGATAGGCATTAATGTTTTTCGATTTGACGAACCAGCCGTGCCCGACAAAGACGAGCGCGCCTTGCGCCGTGCCGCTTGAGAGCGACGGCAAAAAATCATCGCCGAACTTAAAAATCTGCCCGTTGATTTCAGCACGCGATTGTGAAGCGTCAGCACGGAGGCGGCGCAGTGTGTATTTCTGAAAGTAGGTGCCGTTATCGCCGCGCGGTTTGATGCCGCGCTCCTTGAGTTTGTCGGCGATGAAGCGCGCCGTGGCGTCGAGTCCCGGCGATGGAGTGTCGCGCCCCCGCATTTCGTCGGAGGCGACGTAGTAGAGATATTCCTTCAGTTGTTGGGCAGTGATTCGATCCGCAGCACGACGGGCGGCGGCAGACGATTGAGATTTGTTAGCAGTCGTACTGCTTCGACGATTTTGGGCATTAGCAATGGGGAAGGGCAGCGCGAGCAAGAGCGCCAGCGCCAAATTAATAAGATTCGATCTACGCATCAAGCCTCCACAAATTTACACTTCGTTGAACTAAACGATGTACCGGAGCGAAACGCTTTGATGATAACTTAAAACGCGCCAGTTTGCCGCGCCGCGCAACCAATGTATTTAACTCACATCGTAATTATCGGTGAAAGCTTTTCTCTCTATGTTTTGAAGAGTTCTTGAAAAACATGAACGGAGCCGCAATACTTACACGTCGCGGCTCCGTTCATGTTTTAAGAACTTAGGTGCTTGTTAATAGTTAGGCGCTTGCGGCGCGGTTCATCGCTTTTTGCAACAGCGTCGGCGTGTTCTGCTCAATCTTCTGCGCTGTGAGTTCTTCTTGCTGCAAATTTTTCGTGAGCAGTTGAACGACCTGCGGTTGGTTCATTTGTTGCGCCGCCGCGATCAATCCGCGATAGCAACTGATCTCGTAG
>JACDAW010000475.1 GCA_013695245.1 Pyrinomonadaceae bacterium
TATTCTTCGATCTCCAACAAACACAATCGTCGCCGATACGTTCTCGGCTTCTTCCGACTTGACAGCGCGCAGCGCCTTCTCCGCAAACTCGCGCCAAATTTTCAATTCCGTCGCGCTCAATTGCCGACCGCGTTGACGATTTATAATCTCAATCATAATAACAAATGACAAGCGATGGGTAGAAAATTAAAGCCTTTCTTGCCCGTCGCCTGTCTCTAAATTAGAACTCGCTTTTCTTCGTGTGCTCCTCGTAAGCTTTAATAATCATCTGCACGAGACGATGTCGCACTACGTCCTTGTCCGTGAAGCCAACAAACTCAATGCCTTCCACATTCGCCAGCACGCGCTGGGCCTCGATCAGTCCGCTGCGCTTGCCCGTCGGCAGATCGATCTGCGTCACGTCTCCCGTTATGACCGCTTTCGAGCCAAAGCCGATGCGCGTCAGAAACATCTTCATCTGTTCGCTCGTCGTGTTCTGCGCTTCGTCTAAAATCACGAAAGCATCCGCAAGGGTTCTTCCGCGCATGAATGCGAGCGGTGCGATCTCAATAACGCGCTTCTCCAAAAGCTTCGTCACGCGCTCGGCGTCAATGAGATCAAAGAGCGCATCGTAGAGCGGTCGCAGGTAAGGATCAATTTTCTCCTGCAGATCGCCCGGCAAAAATCCAAGACGCTCGCCCGCTTCAACGGCCGGGCGCGCAAGGATGATGCGACTCACTTGCTTTTGCATCAAAGCTTGCACGGCCATTGCAACTGCCAAATATGTCTTACCCGTGCCGGCGACTCCGACGCCGAAAACAATATCTCTGTTCTGGATCGCTTCGATGTAGCGGCGCTGATTCGCCGACTTCGGTGCAACTTGTTTCTTGCCCGCCGGATTAAAGCGCGCTTTCGTGAAATAATCGCGCAAGGAGTAAGCACGGTCTTCGGCGATCTGGGCGAAGGCTTCACGCAGTTCGCGGTCAGTGAAGGTTTTGCCTTCGCTAAATAGCGCTGCGAAATCCTCGAGGATGCGCTCGACCGTCGTAACATCTTTCGGGTCTCCGTCAACCGATAAATCTTGACCGCGCGCGTTGATGCTTACGTCGAGAAGCGATTCGAGGTATTTGATATTTTGGTCGTGAACGCCGAAGAGCGTTTCGATGCCGCGTGGCGGGAGTTCTATTTTCTTCAAAAAGCGGAACAAGCTCCTTGTTGGGGGAAAGCATTAAACGCCATTTGGCGCGGGCGGTTGAGGAAAGAATAAATTAAACTTTTAATCATTTGTCGCTAATCTTAGATGCAAGAAAACGCTACTACAGTGTGCACAAAGTGTCAACGAAATGATTATTTCTCAATCATTAAACAACGATGGCCTTCCCGTTTACAGCCAAACAGCTTGACACACGTGTTTACGATGCTTATACTTTCTGTTTTGCGTTTGCTACCGTTAAATTAGCGGTCATATTGAATGTTACTTTGAGTTTGTATTATTTGACAAGTAAGTTAGCCGGAGATACACGTTATGCCTAATCATAAATCTGCCAAGAAACGTATGCGCCAGAACGAGAAGCGCCGCCAAGTTAATCGCAGCAACCGCACTCGTCTGCGCACCGCGATCAAGAACCTGCGCACCGCGTTTTCAGCAGAAGCTAGCGACGAGGCGCAAACGCTGTTACCAAAAACGATTTCGATTATTGATAAAGCGGTGCAGAAGGGCGTGCTACATAAGAACGCCGCCGCGCGCTACAAATCGCGTTTGACAGTGCGCGCCGCAAATCAAACAACCGCACAGTAAATTTCAGAGCATTCGTTTAGCAAAGAGAGCCGGATCAAAAACATGATCCGGCTCTCTTCTTTGTCTTTGATGATCACACCCGGTAACAATAAACCTGATGCAGAATCAATATTATAGCGACTCAGAGGTCGAAAACCTAGTTCGTGATTTTGAATCGTGTAAAGCGCATCCGTCAGCCTTCAATCACCGCGCGCACCTGACAACTGCTGTCTGGTATCTAACGCGGTTGCCTTTCGCCGAAGCGCACGAGCGGTTGCGCACCAATCTTCAACGTTTTCTCCAGCACCATAAGATTGAAGGTTACAACGAAACCGTCACGCTCTTCTGGCTGAGATTAGTCAACGAGCGCATCGGAGAAGCGAAACACGATGGTTGTGCGTATGAAATTGCCAATCGAGTTATCGAATCCCTCGGCTGCTCGCAAATAATTTATGATTACTATACGAAAGAGCGACTCGCCTCCGAAGAAGCGCGCGGCGGCTGGATCGAACCTGACGTGAAGCCGCTTGAATGCGACTGAGAATTTCAGAAATGATTCAAACTGCGCCGTATCGCAATCGCAGAATATTTAAGCGGCGAGTTCACACACCAGCATCTCAATTTGCAAGCGCGAACCCTTCTCGCCGCCCCCGCCGAGCGAGGTTTTGATCGCAACATCAGTTCGGGCGATGCGCTCAATGCGCTTGGCAAGATCATGCGTGTTGCTGCGGCGGGCAGAGGCTAAAAAGTCGGCGCGTTTGTTGAAAGGAAGCGGGACGAGACGAAAAACTTCGCTTTCCGCCGCGCCCCCGGCCATCAACTCTTTGGCGAGCAGCAAGCGATGATAATGGCTGGCGACGAGGCCGAGCAGCATCAAAGGTTCCGCCCCGTCGTCGAGCAGCGTGCGCAGAATTCGCAAAGCGCTTCGTGCGTCACGAGCAACAAGATGATCCGTCAACTCAAAATTCGACAATTCGCGCGAACGCCCCACAAGCGCGTCAACCATCTCCGGCGTGATCTCTTTCGTCTCAGCAGCGGCGACAGCTAATTTATTCAACTCATTGTTCAAGCGGCGCGTGCTTGAGCCGACGAGCGCGACAATCAATCCGAGCGTCCGCTCGTTCGCCGTTACTTTCAATTCCTTCAAATAGGAACGCGCCCACGCCATTAAATCAACATCACGGAGCGCAGCGAACTCAACGCTTACGCAAACGTCGAGCAACTGTTTGCTCAGCTTGCGGCGCTTATCAAGGTCGGGCGCGGTGAAGATCATTATCGTTGAAGCGACGGGGCGCGTAATGTAGCGCACGAGCGTTTCTTCATCCGTCTCGCGCATCTTGCCGAAATCACTGACGCGCACAACCCTCCGCTCACTCATCATCGGCAGTTGCTCGGCGGCGGCTATCGCCTGCTGCACGTCGGTTGAAGCCAGACTAAAAGTCGCCTCGTTAAATTCGCGCAAAGGCGCGCCCGACAAAGCCGCGTCCGTGATGTGCCGCGCCGCCGCATCGCGCAAGAATTCCTCTTCGCCGTAGAGCAGGTAGAGCGGTTCAAGTTGTTTCGCTTTTAGGGCGCGGCGCAATTCTTCGCGCGTAGCTGTGCTCACCGTTGACGATTGACTCCGAATCCGTTCGTTAAAGTCGAGACAAGGCTTTCGGCAAAAGCGCGCGCGATGCGATCAATCGCCGGGTCTTCTTCGTTGAAGAACGAGCGCGGATCGCTCGTGAATTCATACTCGCCGCGAAACTCGTAGTTTTGATTGTCGTATAAAACCCGGTTTGTGGTTTGGTCACGCACAGTGACGGCCGCTGTAATCTTCAATTCATAAATGCGCGTGCGCCCGCGTTCATCCAAAAGCACACCGAAGATGTTGAAATCCTTGATCGTGCCTTCTACCACCGCGTCCGCGCCTTCGCGTTCACCTTGCACGCGCAAGCCCCGGCCGCGCCGGATGATCTCGTTAATCACAGCTTCAGTAAAGCGCGTTTCAACGCGATAACGCAGGGCGTTGTTGCCGAGTTGGAAAGCGGGCACGGCAATCGTGCGAATATGTTTCGGGAGTCCGGTATCTGTGACGGGTTTATAGCACTCGGTAAAACCCGTCAGGCTGAAAAGCAGCGCGGCAAGCGCAAGCGTGCGGGCAGTTTTATGAAAAACACTCATTGATTAAACCTGAAAATTCTTTCGCCGAAGCGGGCACGATACGATTTGCAGGGGCGCGCTGTCAAACTCCGCCCGCGCGCCTGATAGCTTCACCTACGCGCACGGTTTCGACGGCGGCGCGCACGTCGTGAACGCGCACAATGCTTGCGCCGCGAAGCACGGCGCTTGTTACGGTCGCCATCGTTCCATGAATCCGTTCCGTCACAGTCGCGCCGTCGAGCAAACGCCCGATAAAAGATTTGCGCGAAGTTCCGACAAGCAACGGAAACTCCGCGAACTCGCGCACAAGCACGTTAAGCTTGGCGAGCAATTCAAGATTCTGCTCAAAGCTTTTACCGAAACCGATGCCGGGATCAAGCGCGATTGATTCGTGCCCGACGCCGCGCGCCTCAGCTTCTTTGAGAGCGCGCTTAAAATCAGTTGTAACCTCGCTCATAATGTCAGCTACGGGTTCGAGTTTGTGCAACTCAACCAACGTCCCGCGCGAGTGCATCAGCACGAGTCCCGCCTTCGCCTCTGCTGCTTCGTCCGCAAGCATTGGCTCAAACCTTAAACCGGAAATGTCGTTAACGATCTCCGCTCCCGCTTGAAGCGCGACGCGCGCTACTTCCCTCTTCGTTGTGTCAATGGAAAGAGGCACATATATTTTAGAAGCAAGACGTTCGATAACAGGGATGGTGCGGCGGAGTTCCTCTTTCGTGTCAACACTCGCGCCGCCCGGCCGCGTTGATTCGCCGCCGATGTCAAGAATGTCCGCGCCTTCCGCGATCATCTCTTCGGCGCGCTCAAGCGCGCGGTCAAGCGAAAAGAATCGCCCGCCGTCGCTGAAGCTATCCGGCGTGACGTTGAGCACGCCCATCACAAGCGTTCGTTCACCGAGCGGAAGCGTGCGACGGGCGATCTTCCATGCGCGTTTGGCGTGTTGTTCGTTACTCATAGAAAAAGCTGGAGGGCAGCTAAAATCCACCGGGAAATTCCTGCCCTTCAGCTTGTATCATACGCGCTTCTTCGGTTGTAAGCTTTTAACGAGAAGCCGTCAACGAGGTTGCGACCTTTCTGCTGCTTTTATTCGGGACCGAACCTCCTTCTGTATTCGCCCGTGACGACAAAGGCTTCGACCATCTGCGCTCGCTTCGTCGGCGCAAGCAATTCATCAATCGTTTGGAAGCGCGTCGTGTCGCCACTCTCGGCGTTGAGTTTTGCCAACCAGAAGTCGTAACCGGCGTAGTCTCTATCCTGCGGGTCGTTTGGATTTCTCCTTAAGTATCCGAAATACTGCATCAAGACGAAAGCGCGGTTAAACTCTCGCAGGAACAAACGCTTCGATGTAGCAATGCTTCTTAAAGCTTGCGCCCGGCCTTCAACGCCGCCGTTGCCGTATGCGGCAAGGGCCGCGTCACGTTCCTCAGCGGTGCGCGTCTCTTTTAGCCCCGCGTTTTCAAAGAGCGCATCAACGAATTGCTCGCGCGTCATCACAACCGGATAGCGCGCGGTAAACTCGCTGCGTTCGACAAACTCTCTGAGGAAGCTTTGCGTGTTCGCCTCCAGCTTTTCCTTCCATCCGTCGGCGTTGACGATGACGCCGCGTCCGACGGCTTGCATATCGCGCATAAACTCGCTGTAGCGCGGCAGAGCGCGCTCGCGCGTCTGCGGATCGAAGCCCGTGCGGTACAGGCGATAGATGAGATAGCCCGTTTCCTGAAATTCTACCGAGACGAAGAAGGCCTCGCTGATTCGCGCCTTCGCTTGCGCGCGACATTCCGCCGCCTGCGAAGTGTTATTCGTTCCACACTCACTGAGGTAACGGGCGAATGTTGTTTTCCAGAACTCGAAGCCTGCGGCGTCGGGTTCACGGTTCAGGAAATCTAAATACTGTTGACGCACGAAGCCTTCGACGGTGTCGATCATGTTCACAGTCGTCCCGGCCGCGTCGTTATCAATGATCGTGAGAGACGCGAAGCTTTGTCCGCCGAGATTGCCGCCGACAGCGTTTCTCAACTTGAGATCGACTCTTTCATCTCCCTCCACAAGAGTATCGTCGGTGATTAAAACCGTGAAACTCTTTTGCGCTTCGCCGGGCGCAAACCGCAGCGTGCCGGAAGTCGCAACGTAGTCGGAAGCGGACGAAGCCGTGAAGTTCGACGTTTCGTAATCAACCGACGCTATGCCGGAGGTGTCGCCCAAGCGCGTAACCGTGATGATAATGCTGCCCGCGTCTTCATAAGGGAAATTTGCGCGCCGCCCTTCCGCCACGCGATAACTCGACGTGCTGAACTGCAACGTGCCGGGCGAAGGCGGCGGCGGCGCGCTTGCTCCTACTCTTTGCCAATCGGGAGCCGTGTTCTTGCAGACAAATCCCGGCCGGTCGAGCGTGCAAGGGGCGACCAATTTCTCGTCGCTGCCGTCAAGGATTTTGCTGGTCTTAACAGAAAAGGGAAAGCAGGATTACTCGCTGCTTTCCCTTGTTGATTGAAGCTTTAACTTCTCTTAAGCCGTTGCTGGGCCTGTGATCGGTGGCAGGATCGGCTTCAGAGGCTTAACCGCAGGCTCTTGCAGTTGCGGTCGCTGCTCTTCGTCGTTCGGCGTCGAAGAAGGCGAATTATCGTCAAGCGGAAGTCCGGCGACGATGCGCCTGATCTGCACGCCGTCCAATGATTCACGCTCAAGCAAATACTCGCTTAAACGCACCATCGTCTCGTGGTTCTCGGTAATGATCGTCTTCGCGCGCTCATATTGATCGGAAACCATTCTTTTCACTGCTTGATCGATCTTGATCGCCGTGTCTTCAGAGAAATCACGATGCTGTGAGATTTCACGACCAAGGAAAATCTGCTCTTCCTTCTTCCCGAATGCAAGCGGCCCCAGATCGCTCATGCCGTATTCACAGACCATTGAGCGCGCAAGCTCCGTCGCCCGCTCAATGTCGTTCGACGCGCCTGTCGTGATGCTGCCCAGGAAAATCTCTTCGGCGATGCGCCCGCCCATCAGGATAGCGATTTGTCCGAGCAGATACTCTTTCGAGTAGTTGTGTCGGTCGCCTTCGGGCAATTGCTGTGTGACGCCTAAGGCCATACCGCGCGGGATGATCGTCACCTTATGCACGGGATCGGCGTTCGGAACTTTCAGTCCGACCATCACGTGACCCGCTTCGTGATAGGCCGTGATGCGCTTCTCTTCGTTCGAGATTACCATCGAGCGACGCTCCGCGCCCATCATCACTTTATCTTTAGCGAGTTCAAAGTCCGGCATCATCACGATCTTTTTGTTGTGACGCGCCGCGTTTAAAGCCGCTTCGTTGACAAGATTCGCAAGGTCAGCGCCGGTGAAACCCGGTGTGCCGCGAGCAATAACGCTTACGTCAACGTCTTCGCCGAGAGGAATCTTGCGCGTATGAACTTTAAGGATGCCTTCGCGCCCGCGCACATCGGGACGTGAGACAACCACGCGACGATCAAATCTTCCGGGACGAAGCAAGGCCGGATCGAGCACGTCAGGGCGGTTCGTCGAAGCCATTAGGATCACGCCGTCGTTCGATTCAAAGCCGTCCATCTCGACGAGCAGTTGATTAAGAGTTTGCTCGCGCTCGTCGTGTCCGCCGCCGAGGCCTGCGCCTCTGTGACGACCGACCGCGTCAATCTCGTCAATGAAGATAATGCACGGAGCGTTCTTTTTGCCTTGCTCGAAAAGATCGCGGACGCGGCTTGCGCCGACGCCGACGAACATTTCGACGAAATCAGAACCCGAAATTGAGAAGAACGGTACGTTGGCTTCTCCGGCGACGGCGCGCGCGAGAAGCGTCTTGCCTGTTCCGGGCGGCCCCATCATCAGTACGCCTTTCGGAATGCGTCCGCCGAGTTTTTGAAACTTCTGCGGCTCTTTCAAGAATTCGATGATCTCTTGCAGTTCCTCTTTCGCTTCTTCAACGCCCGCCACGTCTTTAAACGTCACGCGCTTCTGCTGATTGTTAAGAAGCTTCGCCTTCGACTTGCCGAACGAAAGAGCTTTATTGCCGCCGGACTGCATCTGCCGCAGCATAAATATCCAGAAGCCGATTAAAAGAAGAAATGGCGCCCACGTGATCACCGCTGTCCAGAAGAGGCCGCTGCTGACGGCTTCCTCTTCGACTTTGATGTTTTTGCGCTCGGTCGCCATGTTCATCAAATCGCGTTTGACGAATTCGTTGGCGAGTTTCGTGTACCATTCTTTATTAACGTTGTCAGTGGCAACGACTTCGGTTTGCTTCAGAAGTAGTTGTTTAACTTTATCTTCTTGAATGTTTTTAACTAATTCGCTGTAAGACCATTGTTGGTTGGTGCGTCCCTGTGTGTTCGACACGACCTTGTAGAGCAGGACTGCGCCGACGACGATCAGCACCCAAAAAAGTATTTGTCTGGCTGTGGAACTCAAATCTTTCTCGCCTCCAACGCCTATCATAACCTATATCGGCGTTTGTTGTCGCTATCTGCGGGTAATAACCCTTTAAACCTTTGCCTATCGCCGAACCGAAAAAACTGTTATTCCGTTCGCGTTCGGCGGACGCTTAATAAGATGCCCGCCCCGCATCAGGCGTTGTGCCGCTCGCCTGCCTTCGCTGATGCGGAACATTGAACTTTCTTTACGAAGCTTTTTCCTTTTTCGTTCCGCCCATCGGAGCGAAAGTGGCTAAGAAAGGAAGTTCCCTGAAGCGTTCATGAAACCCTAGACCGTAGCCGAAAACGTAATCTTCGTGCGTTTCAAACGCCCGCCAGTCAGCTTCGATGGAAGCGCGGCGACGGTCGGGTTTATCAACCAGCACGCAGATTTCAACATTTGCCGCGCCGCGCTCCTTCAATTGCTCAAGAATGTAAGCTTGCGTCACGCCCGTCTCCAACACGCCTTCGACGAGCAGGACGTTTTGGTTGCGGATGTCCGCCTGTGTGCTGAAGGATAAATCTTGCAGGCCGCCGAACGAGCGATGATCGAAGCGCAGGAAGTTGGTGTGGATGGGAGTATCCAAGCGGCGCAAAAGGTCAGCGAGAAAAACGAAACTGTCCTCAAGCACGCCGAGCACAACAAGATTGTTGTCTTTGTGCTTCTCCTTGATCTCGGCGGCAAGTTGCTCGACGCGCGCGGCAATTTCATTCGCGCTGTAGAGTTCAGCGATACTCTTGTTCATTCGCGCTTGCACCTCTTCCGGCAGTTGGACTTACGCTTTGAACCGCTTGCCGGACGAAGGCGCGCGATTCCTCACGTTCGATTGTAGAGACGCGGGTCTCCTTTTTCAACCTTCTTGACGAAAGAAGCGCAGAGATTTGCCGCGACGCTCAACCCGCCCGCCGCCCGGCAACTCGACGACGCGCCCGCCGCGCCCGTCCTCCAGCAATTTTTCGACGGCCGCGATGTGCTTCGCCTCCAAACGCCGCAAATCCCCGCGCTCGCGCTCAAGCCATTGCCGCAGAGCGTTTCTCCGCAACGCCCGCGAAGCTCCGATGAACGCATCAACGCGAAGCAGCGATCCCGTTATCGTTTCCTGAACATCGCTCCCCCACACGTCCGATTTTTCGGCGTTTATCATCAAAGCAGATACGGTCGCTCGCAACGCTTCCCCGTCTTCGCGCAGAATCCCGGCCGTGCGCGCAAGCGTTTCAATAATGCGCGGGTTAAAAGTTTTCATCAACGGAATTAGCTTCCGCCGCACGCGCACACGGGCAAACGCTTCGTTCTCGTTCATCGCATCGCTGCGAAATGCAACTCCGCGCGCGCGGCAATAATCCTCCGTGTCGGCGCGCTGCGCCCAAGTGAGCAAAGGACGCGCTAACCGCACATCCGACGAAGTTTCTAAGATACGAACGGGACGAATACCGCCCAAGCCTTCTGTTCCGCTTCCGCGCATCAAACGCAGCAACAAAGTTTCCGCTTGGTCGTCCATCGTGTGTCCGGTCAAGACGCAACAGGCGCGATGTTTCTCTGCCGTCGCGCGTAAAAACTCGTAACGCGCGCGGCGCGCCGCTTGTTCAAGATTGTCGCCTTCGGAGGCTCGCCTTCTCACATCGGCGAAACCAATCTCCACTACGCAGCCAAACGCGGCGGACTGCTCTGCAACCCATTGCGCATCTTCCGCTCCTTGCTCCCCGCGCAATCCATGATCGAGGTGCGCGACCGTTACCTCTACGCGCAATTGATGAGCTTCAATCAATTCTATTACGCCGAGCAGTAACGCCATCGAATCGGCTCCGCCGGAAGTTGCCATTAACACGCGCGCACCGGACAGCGGCAGTCCGAGTCGCCGCCACTCGACGAGCAAGCGACGGGCGAACGTACTTGTGCGCAACTTCGATTTTGCGTTTCGCTCAACACCTGCTCCGTGCGTAGATTCCATAACGTGATTTTGAAGTTTCGATTTTCACCCGTCAACCGTCATACGCTTTATTACGCGGGAGGCTTGCGGAAAGCGAAACGTCTGGCAGCCCTGCGCGATTAAATCGGATTCGCATTGTTAGTCCGGTGGGCGCGCAAGATGTGCTTCGACAAAAATCGCGGCTTCGGTTTGCAGAATCTCTGCTTGCCGAAGCCGCGTTTATCGTTGGAACGCTTGCTGCTACGGCAAGCTTACTTTGGGAATTTACTTGTGATGCAGTTCCGCGTAGTGAATGAAGAACCAATACGTAATTGCCGCCCAAACTAGCAAGTTTACGACCGACAACGCCAAGCCGAGTGTTTTAACCTGCGGACTGCGGGCGCCGCCTCTCGCACCTTTTTTGCCATACATCAACAGGGCAACCAAAACGCCCGTTACTATCCAAGCGAAAAGACGAATTACAAGGTCAATCGGTTTAGTATCTGGCATCAGATAAAGAACCTGATAAATCGTCAAAACGATTACCAAAGCAATTGCGATGATTGCCGCAATCGGCGGAGCATAGTTTTGAGCTGCGTCCTGATAGGCTTCGCTCTCGGCAGTGGTTTCCGCACCTAATTTGCTATGCGAATAGCTATAAGCAAAATAGATAACCAAGCCGATAGACATCCAATCAATGAGGCGAATCCACGTGTCGAGCGGCAAGCTGTTCATCAAATACGCTGCTGAAACAACCGTCGCAATCGGAATAAAAGGCGAAAGCGGAACTCTGAACGGACGGTTCAAATTAGGATTTGACGACCGCAAGATAATGATGCCCGTTCCGACAATCACGAAAGCGAAAAGCGTTCCGATACTGACAAGCTCGCCGAGCAAACTAATCGGCACGAAGCCCGCCAAAATTGAAACAATCGCGCCTGTGATGGCAGTCGTAATATGCGGCGTTTGAAAGCGCGGGTGAATTTTCGCCGCCCACGAAGGAAGCAAACCGTCTTTCGACATCGAATAGAAAACGCGCGGCTGTCCCATCACCATCACGACCATTGTCGAACTAAGCCCAAGAACTGCGCCAACTTTGATGATCGTCGGGAAGACTCTCAAAATCGTTCCCATCGTTGTTCCCTGCGCTTGTTGGAGGGCGGCGTCAATCGCTACGGCAATCGGCGCGGCGGCGTTGGTCAGAAGCTTGTAATCAACCAATCCGACCATAATCCCCGCCACCAAAATATACAAAACGGTGCAAATTGCGAGCGAGCCTAAAATTCCGATTGGCATATCGCGCTGCGGATTTTTCGCTTCCTGCGCGGCGGTAGAAACCGCATCGAAACCGATGTAAGCGAAGAAAATAACTGCTGCTCCTGTAACGACTCCGCTAAAACCGAACGGCATAAACTCGGCGCAGCCCGCGCTTCCCGGAGCACAGCCGATTCCTAAATTGCTCGAATTAACGTAGCCGATTCCCGCGATGATAAATAAAATGACTACCAAAATTTTGATTATCACGATAACCGAGTTGAATCTGGCGGATTCTTTAATTCCGCGTATCAACAAGAAAGTTACGGCTATCGAAATCAAAAACGCGGGCAAATTAAAAATACCGTGCGCTATCGTCCCGTCGGCGAGTTTAATCTCCGTTCCGGGCGGCGCACTAAGAGCCAGCGGAAAATTTATGCCCAAAGTGTCTCTGAATAGACTAACAACATAGCCCGACCAACCGACGGCGACCGTCGCCGCACCGAAAGCATATTCGAGAATCAAATCCCAACCGATAATCCACGCCACGAATTCGCCAAGTGTTCCGTAACCGTAAGCGTAGGCTGAACCGGAAATCGGAACGCTCGCCGCAAACTCCGAGTAGCAAAGCGCGGCAAAAGTACTGACAATACCGGCGATAATCATCGAAATAACAACGGCTGGCCCGGCGTGTTTTCCGGCCGCTTGTCCGGTCAGAACAAAAATTCCGGTTCCGATGATTGCGCCGATTCCGAGCATCGTTAAATCCAGCGAATTTAACGCTTTTTTCAAAGTATGCTCACCGGTTTCTTGGGCTTCGGCGATGATTCTGTCAATTGGTTTAGTCGCAAATAACGACATCAGGAACCTCCAAGTTGTTTGAGTTAAATTGAATCACTGTCAATCGCTCGTCAGGTCTTGCGGTTTCGTCCGCGCCCGCCAGAAGAAATAAACAGGGATGCCCGTAAGCACAATCAAAAGTCCGGGCCATGTCGTCGCCGTTTGATAAATGAAAAGCACAGCGAGGATCACGGCGGCAGCGATGATGTAGAGCGCGGGAATAACCGGATAGCCGAAGGCTCGATACGGGCGCTCGACATCCGGGCGCGTTTGCCGCAGGCGAAAGATTCCGGCAATCGTTAAGATGTAGAAGATAAGCGCGGCGGAAATAACATAGGTCAGCAAGTCGCCGTAAAGGTTTCCGTAAGTAACTGTCCCATCGGCCGCCGTCTTAACAGTGCGCGGCAGCACAAGCAGCGCCGCCCAGAGTCCTTGTATGACGAGTCCCCACGCCGGAACGCGCTGCTCGTTTAATCTCCCCGATGATTGAAAGAACAATCCGTCGCGCGCCATTGCGTAGTAAGCCCGCGCTCCGGCGAGGATGAGTCCATTGTTGCAGCCGAAGGTTGAAACCATGATCGCGGCGGCCATGATGAGCGCGCCGTAGCCGGGAAAGATCACGTCGGCGGTCGCACTCGCTACGCGGTCGCTCGGCACTTTCTGGATCGTCTCAAACGGCAGCGTCACGAGATAAGCGAGGTTGGCGAGCAGGTAAAGACCAATGACGAGAAATGTACCGAAGGCGAGCGAAAGCGGAATGTTACGGCGCGGATTTTTCACTTCACCGGCCGTAAACGTAATGTTGTTCCACGCATCGGCGGAAAAAAGCGAATTGGTTTGCGCAACACAGATGCCGACGAAAAGTCCGAAGGCGACGGCAGCCGTCAATCCACCGCCGACGTCTTGCAGCGTTCCGCGCACCGTCCAGAAGTCGCCGAAATTGGCGGCGACGGCGTCCGCACGCCAACCGAGCAGAAAGGCAAGCACGATCAGGG
>JACDAW010000486.1 GCA_013695245.1 Pyrinomonadaceae bacterium
GATTCTGTTAGACGAGCTAGGACGCGGCACTTCGACTTATGACGGGCTGGCGGTGGCGCGCGCGGTTGTCGAATACATACACAATCATCCGCAGCTTCACTCTAAAACACTTTTCGCCACGCACTATCACGAACTGACGGAGCTTGAGGAAACGCTGCCGCGCTTGAAAAACTTTCGTGTGGAAATTGCGGAGGAGGGAACGGAACTTCGTTTTCTGTTTAAGATAAGCCACGGCGTCGCGGAAAAAAGTTATGGAGTTTACGCTGCCAAGCTTGCAGGATTGCCGCGCCCTGTCGTGCGTCGCGCTGAAAAACTCTTAAGCGAATACGAAGCACGTGGCACACAAATTTTTCCACACGCAAATGACTCTTCGGAAGATTCTCACCGCAAGCACGCTCATGAATCTTTTATTCCCGGACAAGCATCGCCGCAAATATCGCTTGCCGAAGCTCTGTTAGAAATTGATCCAGACAGTTTGTCGCCCGTCGAAGCGCTGATGAAATTGTTTGAATTGCGGCGGCTTGCGGAGTCTACGAAAAGGGGCGGCGGGAACGTTATCGAAACAGCCTGAGTAAATTGTAATGGCAGTTCTTAGATTTACATAAATTACTCCTAGTGCTATGTAAAGTTAGTCATTTGATAAGCAATCTCTCTTGCCGTATCTTTGCAGCATGGCAAGAACAGCACAACCCATCAAACTATCAACTGTCGAACGAAGTTCTTTGACAACTCTCTTGCGGCGCGGAACCACCCCGGCACGAGTACAAACACGCGCCCGCGTCCTCGACTTGCTCCATCGCGGACACCATCCCAATGAAATCGCGGCGACCTTCAGCTTGAGCGTTCAGACCATTTTCAATCTCAAACGGCGGTATCTGGCAGAAGGTTTAGACGCGGCTTTGATTGATCGTCCGCGTTCAGGCCAGCCCTGCCGGATTGACGGAGCAGCGCGAGCGAAGATCACAGCTTTGGCTTGCTCTGCTGCGCCTCTCGGTCATGCTCGCTGGACATTACGCCTGCTAGCCGATAGAGCTATCGAACTGGGCTTGTGCGATGCTATCTCGCACAGCACGGTCAAAGAAGTGCTGAAAAAAACTCTCTCCAACCGCACCGCCAACGGTCGTGGTGCATCGGGCAAATAACGGGTGAATACTTGGCGCGGATGGAAGACCTCTTGCACTTATACAACCTGCCGGTGGACGAAAAGCGCCCGGTTATCTGCTTTGATGAGTTGCCCGTGCAACTGTTGGGCGAAGTGTTGGCACCCTTGCCGATGAAGAAGGGCCAGCCCAAACGCTTTGATTATGAATACGCGCGTCAGGGGACTTGCTCGCTGCTCGTGGCCTTTGAGCCACTGACGGGTACGCGCATAGTGGAAACGAGCAGGCAACGAACCAAAACCGACTACTGCCGCTTCATGCAGAGAGTGGCGGCTGGTTTTCCGCTGGCGGAAAAGATCGTCTTAGTGCAAGACAACTTGAACACGCACAACGCGAGTTCTTTCTACGAGAGCTTGCCGCCTGAAGAAGCCTTCGAGTTAGCACAACGCTTCGAGATGCATTACACGCCGAAGAAAGGCTCATGGCTCAACATGGCGGAGTTGGAACTCTCGGCACTGTCGCGCATCTGTTTGGCGCGACGTATCCCGTCAATCGAAGAAGTTGATCGGGAGATCCAATCGCTTGTCAAAGAACGCAATGCGTTAGAGATCAAAGTCGAGTGGCAGTTCTCAATCAAGCACGCAAGAGAAAAGTTGAGTCGCCATTATGACAAAGTTCAATATAAAGAGTAACCTTACAAGGTACTAGTGCGAACAGTTTACTAACATCTGACATCTAAAATCTAATTTCTGATGCGTGGCTTTCGATGCGGCGCGGCGTGTCTATAAAGCTTTCGTGCCAGAGTTCAAACATCAAAAGCGTCCACAGAAGTTTGCGATGATTGGCAATCCCGCGCTCGTGTTCGTCCTGCAATCGCGTGACATATTGCGGATCAAATAATCCGTGACGACGCAGGCGTTCCGGCGAAAGCAGATCACGCGCGAGCGGGCGCAATGTCTTCTTCAGCCACTCCGCGACCGGCACGCCGAAACCTTTCTTGCCACGCTTGCCGACAAACGCGGGCACGAGTTCGCGCGCTGCCTGCTTCAAAATGTATTTCGAGGTGCGCCCGCGCAGTTTGTAATCAAGCGGCAGCGACGCCGCGTATTCGGCAACGCGTGTATCGAGAAACGGCGCGCGTACCTCCAACGATACGGCCATGCTTGCGCGATCTACTTTCGTCAGAATGTCTCCGTCTAAATACAAACGCGTGTCCAGACACTGCATTCGCTCAATCATATTTTCGGCATCGCAATCTTCAAGCAGTATTCGTCGCGCTTCACCATACACGTCCGCGTTCGTCGCACGCTGCACTTCGGCAGTCAACAACTGCGCTTGTTCGTTTGGCATAAACGAACCGAGCCAGATATGATGCCGCGCCAAGTCTTCATAATCTGCGCCCGCGATGAAGCGGCTCGCCTTGTAATCGAGCGAGAAATTTTTAGTCTTCACAGGCAGCCTTCGCACAAGTGGTTCGACGAGCGCACGCCGCAAAGCGCGCGGCAGACGCGTGTAAGCTCTAGCCCATTTGTGCGCTTGATACGTCGGATAGCCCGCGAAAAGTTCGTCGCCGCCGTCGCCGCCGAGCGCAACAGTGACGTGCCGCCTTGTGAAACGCGATAACAAATACGTCGGCACAAGCGACGGATCACTCAAAGGTTCATCCATCCAAGAGCCTATGTCGCCGACGAGGTTTGCCGCGAGGTTCGCGCTCAATCGTTCTTCGTGATGATCCGTGCCGAGAAACTTTGCAACGCCGCGCGCATACGTTGATTCGTCAAACGACGACTCGGCAAACGAGATCGAAAATGTCTTGACGGGTTCGCTTGATGCGCGCACGGCAAGCGCCGTTATCATCGAAGAATCCACGCCGCCAGACAGCAGCACGCCAAGCGGCACATCTGCCACCAACCGCGTTCGCACAGCATCGAAC
>JACDAW010000491.1 GCA_013695245.1 Pyrinomonadaceae bacterium
TCTTCGGGTTATGCTTGGCTAATACCTTCGTGATTGCCGCCGTTAACGTCGTTTTCCCATGATCCACGTGCCCGATGGTCCCAATATTGACATGCGGCTTCGACCGGTCAAACTTTTCCTTACTCATAGCTTGTCTCTCGCTCCTTGAACAATAAACGTTTCTAAATTTCGGGTCGCCGCGCTTTCGTTATTTAGCGAGAGAAACGACCCGCCCTAAAATTCTATTTAGCAACCCCCTGCACTTTTGCGATCACCTCTTCGGCGACGCTCTTCGGTGCCGGATCGTATCGCTCGAAGTGCATTGTCGAGGTCGCGCGTCCTTGCGTGGACGAGCGCAGATCAGTTGTGTAACCGAACATCTCCGAGAGCGGCACAAGCGCGGTAATGACTTGTGCGCCGCCGGGTCGCTCCTCCGTGTTCTCAATGCGACCGCGACGCGAGTTCAAGTCGCCCGTCACCGACCCCATGTACTCTTTCGGCGTCACGACTTCAACGCGCATGATTGGTTCTAAAAGAACGGGCTTCGCTTTCTTCACCGCATCCTGAAACGCGATTGATCCGGCGATATGAAATGAACGCTCATCTGAGTCAACTTCGTGATATGAGCCGAAGACGAGCGCAACTTTAATATCAACAAGCTCATAACCGGCGAGGTAGCCACGCTCCATCGCGTCGCGGATGCCCTCTTCGGTCGGCTTGATAAACTCGCGCGGGATCGCGCCGCCCGTGATCTTGTTCTCGAACACAAAGCCTTCGCCGGGCGCGGGTTCGATCTCGATCTCGACGTGCCCGAATTGACCGCGACCGCCCGTCTGCCGTTTGAACACTTCCTTGCCGGGCGCGGGCTGCGTGATCGTCTCACGATACGCGACCTGCGGTTTGCCGACGTTGGCTTCAACGCCGAACTCGCGCTTCATACGGTCAACAATAATCTCAAGGTGAAGCTCACCCATGCCCGCGATGATCGTCTGCCCTGTTTCGTGATCCGTTGAGACGTTGAACGAAGGGTCTTCCTGCGCGAGACGACCGAGTGCGATGCCGAGTTTGTCTTGATCGGCGCGCGTCTTCGGCTCGACCGCGACGCGAATAACGGGCGCGGGAAACTCCATCGCTTCAAGGATGACAGGCTTGTTTTCGTCGCACACGGTATCGCCCGTCGTCACCTGTTTCATGCCGCCGATGGCGATAATTTCGCCTGCGCTTGCCTCTTCAATATCTTCGCGCTTGTTGGCGTGCATCTGCATGAGGCGTCCGACGCGCTCTTTGGTATCTTTAACTGAATTGTAAGCGTAAGAACCGGCTTTGATCGTGCCTGAATAGATACGGACAAAGGAAAGCTGACCGAGGTGCTTATCGGCCATAATCTTAAAGACGAGACCGGAGAACGGCGCGCTCGCATCAGCCGGGCGCGGTTCGGGTTCACCCGTGTGCGGGTTGATGCCTTCGACCGGCGGAATGTCGAGCGGCGACGGCAGATAATCAACAACGGCGTCGAGCAAGGTTTGCACGCCTTTGTTTTTGAATGCCGAGCCGGTAACTACGGGCACGAGTTTTAATTCAATCGTTCCTTTACGAAGCCCGGCGCGAAGCTCCGCTTCGCTGATCTCCTCGCCTTCGAGGTACTTGAGCATGAGGTCATCATCAACGCTCGCTACGGCTTCAACCATCTTCTCACGCGCGGCGGTCGCTTCATCTAACAGGTCAGCAGGAATATCGGTCGTCTCATACTCTGCGCCCTTCGTTTCATCTTTCCAGACGAGGGCTTTCATGATCAACAGATCGACGACGCCCTTGAATTGATCTTCGGTGCCGATTGGGATTTGCAAAGCAACGGGGTTCGCGCCGAGGCGCGTGATGATCGAATCGAACGAACGCTCGAAGCTTGCGCCTGCGCGGTCAAGCTTGTTGATAAAGCAGATACGCGGCACGCCATACTTGTCGGCTTGCCGCCACACGGTTTCGGATTGCGGCTCAACGCCTGCCACACCATCAAAGACGCAAACCGCGCCGTCCAAAACGCGCAAGGAGCGTTCGACTTCCATCGTGAAGTCAACGTGTCCCGGCGTGTCGATAATATTGATGCGGTGCTCGACGTTGTTGCGCTTCCAGAAACAGGTCGTCGCGGCAGACGTAATCGTGATGCCGCGCTCTTGCTCCTGCTCCATCCAGTCCATCGTCGCCGTGCCTTCGTGGACTTCGCCGATCTTGTGCGACACACCCGTATAAAAGAGCACGCGCTCGGTGGTCGTCGTCTTTCCGGCGTCAATGTGCGCCATGATGCCGATGTTACGGAATTTTGATAAATCGTTCTTAGCCATTGCGAAAAACCTTTGGTAGTCAGGAGTCAGGAGTCAGAAGTCAGAATGAAATCGTTTTAATTCTGTCTCCTGACTTCTGACTTCTGTCTTCCTAGAATTTATAATGCGCAAACGCTTTGTTGGCTTCTGCCATGCGATGCGTATCTTCCTTTTTCTTCACGGCGTTGCCGCGATTGTTGGCGGCGTCCATAAACTCACCGGCCAAGCGGTCAACCATCGTCTTTTCGCCGCGCGCCCTCGCCGCACCGACGATCCAGCGAATCGCAAGGCTGCCGCGCCGTTCCTGCGCAACTTCAATCGGCACTTGGTAGTTTGAACCACCGACACGACGCGATTTAACTTCGACCGTCGGGCGCACGTTTTCAATCGCGCGCTTAAAAACTTTCAACGGCTCATCGTTCAAACGCTCGCCGACTTGCGCAATCGCGGTGTAGAAGATGTTTTCCGATGTCGATTTTTTGCCACCCCACATCAAGCCATTGATAAACTTCGTGATCAATGGACTACCGTAAACCGGATCGGGTAACACTTCGCGTCTCTCAGCAACTCTTCGTCTGGGCATAACTTAATCCAAGTAGGAAGTATGAGGGATGAAGGCGGAAGTTCGGACACGCCTTACGGCATGAACAATAAGTTCCTTAATTCAAAGCTTCGAGCTTTGTCCACACTTCATCCTTCCGCCTTCCTACTTCCTCCTTCTATTTCTTTCCGCCTTTGGCAGCACCGGCCGCTGCGCCTGTCTTGGGTCGCTTCGTGCCGTACTTCGAGCGCCCTTGTTTGCGGTCGCCGACGCCGACAGAATCGAGCGTGCCGCGAATAATGTGGTAGCGCACGCCGGGCAAGTCTTTGACGCGCCCGCCGCGAATAAGCACAATCGAGTGCTCCTGCAAATTGTGGCCGACGCCGGGAATGTAAGTCGTCACCTCCGTGCCGTTCGTCAAGCGCACGCGGGCGACTTTGCGAAGCGCCGAGTTCGGCTTCTTCGGCGTCTGCGTATAGACGCGCGTGCAGACGCCGCGCTTCTGCGGCGAGCTTTGCAGCGCGGGACTCGCCGTTTTGTATTTGACTTCCTGACGACCTTTGCGAACAAGCTGATTGATTGTCGGCACGCTTTTCTAAACCTCTTTAGTAAATCTCATTCCCTTTTACTAAGACGCAAAACGATTCCGCTGCTCGTCCGTCTCTTTCCGAAACCTTCGGTTCGGTAGTCAGCACGGGGCGCGCGTCTCTTCAGACCTGCTCTTAATAAATTAACGAGGGATGTTTTGGTAATTAACGAATGGCGCGGATCATGGCTTCCCTTTAATGCCAGAGTTTTTCTGTAGCGTCGCATGAAAAAGACGTTCTCGCTTTTAAAATACAAGCGAGACGATTCGCGCGCATTTGTGCTGGAAGCAGAAAACCAAAATCTTCTGCGCACAAAGCGTTTACGCTACAATAATTATCAAACGGATGCGACCCTTCCTCAAGAAAAAGCGCAAGCCGGGCAACGCCTCCGCACCGACCAAAACCATTCATGAACGTTGCACTTTGGGATCGGACTGTAAGTCCAAACGGGAAACTATACGGATCGCGCGTGCTTCTGTCAAGCACGCGGGCAACTTATTTCTCAACCCTTATCGAAATAGCCTCGTCACTCTAACCACAAGAAAAGCGGGCGTTTTTCATAAGAGAAACGCCCGCTCGGATATTCAACCATGTTTGAAACAGGTTTACTC
>JACDAW010000502.1 GCA_013695245.1 Pyrinomonadaceae bacterium
TTCGCCAGCGACGATCATCAAACGCAAGTTTTCTTGATTCGAGTTTGTCTGCACAAAATAAATATAGCAGCAGTCGCCTCAACCGCGCGGCGCTCAACTTCGTTTACTTCAACTCGCGCGGGTGCTCAACTTGTCGCACGTCGCGGGCGCGTGATAGCATCTGCGCGCTTGTGAGGTGCTGAAATTCAGCGGTCGTCAGTTGAAATTATTGAATCAAAGTTGAGTTTTTGCTTGCGTTAATTCTCGGAGAGCATTTTTGTCGAGTCTGTTTTTCGCTAATAAAACATTTTTCTCGTCGTTACTAAGCTGCGCGTGCCGTCTCATTGTGGTCTGCTTTCTCGCGTTGCCGTCGGGCGCGCACGCGCAGCAAACGAATCCGGTTGATCGGCAAGTGACAAATCCGATCACCGACACGCCGAGCGTCAACCCGACAACGCAGGAGCAGCCCATCCGCCCGCGTCAAGCGGTGCAAGCACCGGACGGGAGTCTGCCGTCGAACGAACAACTCGACATTGACGCCGACAGCGAAGTGGTGACGGGGACGAACACGGCAAACAACCGTGTCGTGGTTTATGAAGGCAACGTTGACGCGCACATCGGTGTTTATCGTTTGCAAACCGATAAGCTTACGGTTTACACGGCAACGAATCGCGTGATCGCTGAAGGCAACGTCGTCTTCGATCAACGATTGGCGAACGGCACGGAGCAGCGCATCACGGGGACGCGCGCCGAATTTAATTACGCGACGAAGCTCGGCTTCTTTCTTAACTCAACGGGCTACACGAATCAAACGCAAGACGGCACGATCATTTATTTCACCGCCGACCGGGTTGAGAAAGTGAGCCTAAATCGCATCGTCGCCTTCAACGCGCAAATAACGGCGTGCGACGAGAACGTGCCGAAGTGGAGCTTCAACGCGCGGCAGGCTGAGATCACTTTGAACGACCGCGTGCGCATTAAGCGTCCGACCTTTCGCGTTAAAGGCATCCCCATTCTCGCGCTTCCGTTCGCCTCGATCTCTATTAAGCGGCGCGACCGCGCGTCGGGCTTTCTGACGCCGACTTTTAGCGGTTCGGGCAACAAAGGCTTCCGACTCTCAAACTCCTATTACCAAACCTTAGGGCGCTCCGCCGACATCACTTTCCGCAACGACATCTACACGGCGCGCGGCGTCGGCTTCGGGGCGGACTTGCGCACGCGCGCCAACTCGCGTTCATTCTTCGACATGGGCTTCTTCGCCGTTAAAGATCGACTCTTCGGCCCCAAGGCGAGTGATGTGAATCCGGATCAAGGCGGGTCGAGTTTTTACGCGCGCGGCGTGCAGTATTTCCCGAACGGATTTTTAGCCGTCGCCGACGTTAACATCACGTCGAATCTTACCTTCCGCCAAGTTTTCTCCGACCGCGTGCAGCTCGCCATCTCGCCGATTGAGCGTTCGCAGGTTTTCGTCAATCGCAACTTCGGCAACTACGGTTTCAATCTGCTTGCGAGTTCCGACGTCGTCACCATTCCGAGCACGCGCATCCGCACGCGCCAACTTCCCGGCATCATCATCGAACGGCGGCCGTCCGTTGTGGAGCGGTTTAAACGTCTGCCCGTATATTTTTCGTTTCAGGGCGGGCTTGAAGGAGTTAGCCGCAAGGAGACGATTACCGATCTCGCCGCCTTTGAGCGCGAAGGCGTGCCGAACGCGATTGTGACGCCTTCCATTGTTCAGCGTCTCGATCTGCAACCGAAAGTTTCCGTGCCGCTTAATTTTGGCGGTTGGTCGCTCACGGCGATGGGCACAGCGCGCGCAACTTACTACTCGAACTCCCTTGACCCGCAGCAACGTCTTGTGACCAGCCGCGACATCATCCGCAGCTACGGTCAATTTGAGTTTGATGTGCGCCCGCCTGCCCTTGCGCGCAACTTCTACCGCTCCGACAATTCATTTCGCTTTCGCCACGCCATTGAGCCATATCTTATTTATCGTCTGATCAAAGGCGTCGGCGATAACTTCGACCGCATTATCCGTTTTGATGAGCGCGATACGGTGGCCAACACGAACGAGATTGAATTCGGAATCACGAATCGCTTCTGGACGCGCCGCTCAACGGAGAACGTCGGCAATCGCGCGACGGAAGCGGCGGGCGAGGGCGAGGGAAGCGACGCGAACAAAACTTCAAACGGCGATAGGATGACGTTGGCGAGTCAACCTTATGAAGCGCTCTCGGTCACGGTGCGCGCGAAATACTTTTTCGATCCGACGTTTGGCGGCGCGCTCGTTCCCGGCCGCCGCAACCAATTTTATCCCATCAACACTTTTTCAGGTTTCACTTACGGCGGCGTTCCGCGCACCTTCAGCCCCGTCAACGTCAACGTGCGCTTCCGCCCGCGCGAAACGCTGTTTGCCGACACGCGCCTCAACTTCGACGTTTCCCGCACGAACGGAGTAGGACTACGCGACTTGGCTGTGAGCTTCGGGCTTGATCGCCCGCTCGTGAAAGCTTTTCAAACTTTCTATTACACGCGCGCCGTGACGCTCGCGCCTTCCCTCGCGCAGTTCAGTGATTTGCGCGGCAACGAGCCGGGCACGCTGCAAGGCTCGCAGTGGAGTCCGTCGCTGTTCGTCGGCAATACCGAAAGCGGGTTGTTCGGCGGCGTCTCGTTCTTCTTCGATTTTCGCAACACGTTTGAGAACGGCGACTCAACGCTTAGAAGCTCGACCGTGACGGCCGGTTACGCCTTCGATTGCTGCGCCATCACCACGCAGTACGCTTCATACAATTTCGGCCTTCGCCGCGAGAATCGCTTCGTCTTCAGCTTCCGCTTAAACGGCATCGGCACCTTCGGCACGGAGCAGTTTGCCCAGCAATTCCGCTGAAGCGCGGAAGCAAGGGTTTGCGCCTGTTTTTCAAGGGAAAATATTGAACTAACGGGCATCTTCCCGATATATTCGCGCATCTGAAATTGCGCGTGCGAACAGTTTTTGCGATGACCCCCGCAATCCTTACATTTCTTTGATCCGTTCGGTAAACAATAGCATCTGCTCCGTGCGGCGAATTTGCCTTAAATCTGGTTAACCATCCGCGCTCGTAAATTGTCGATCTAGGTTTTCAGAGAAGGAGTATCATCGATGTCGTCCTCGTCAGTGCGCCCGCAACGTGCAGCCCGGATTGTGCGATCTCGTGTGCTGGTATTTTCCCTAACCTTTCTTCTCATCGCTTCCTCCGCTCTGTTTCCGGCTTCGCTCGCCGCTCCGCAAGATTCCGATTCCCTCGCAAGCCTGAATAATAGAACTAATAAAGTTAAATCTTCCCGCGCCGAGTTTGTGCCGGGCGAGATTCTCGTGCGCTTCCGCACGGAGGAAACGGCCGCAAGTAAAGAACGCGCCATCGCTCCGTTGCGGGCGAACAATCAAGAGATCGCGCTCGACGTTCAACAGTTTGAAGGCTCCGAGATTATTGAAGGGCTGCGTGTCGCTCACGTCGCGCCTGAACAAACTTTGGACGCGATTGAGGCGTTGAACAAACGCGCGGACGTGCTCTACGCCGAGCCGAATTACATCCGGCGCAAAGATTCGGTGCCAAACGATCCAAGCTTCGGTTCGCTATGGGGTTTGCGGAACACGGGGCAAGTCGGCTTCAACGATCTTACGGGAACGTCGGAACCCGGCAAGCCTGACGCGGATATTGACGCGGATGAAGCGTGGGATATAACAACGGGCAGTCGCTCGGTTGTCGTCGGCGTGATTGACGAAGGCATTGACATCAACCACGTTGATTTGCAGGCAAACATCTGGCGCAATCCCGGCGAGACTCCCGGCAACGGAAGAGACGATGATGGCAATGGTTTCGTTGACGATGTGAACGGTTGGGATTTCTACCATAACGATGCGAGCGTTTATGACGGCCCCGGCACGTTCACGGAGGACGGACAGCAAATTGAGAAGGATTCACACGGCACGCACGTCGCGGGCACTATCGGCGCGGTCGGCAACAACGGCGTGGGCGTCGTCGGCGTTAATCATCAAGTCAGCATCATGTCCTTGAAGATTCTCGGCGCGGGTGCCACGGACACGCGCGCGCCATCGAGCGTTCGCACTACTGTTGCCGCATACAACTATGCGGAGAAGATGAAGCGTGATTTCGGTATCAACATTCGCGCCGTGAACAACTCTTATGGCGGCGGCGGCAAATCGCAAACAGAATTGCTTGCGATCAAAGCTCTCGGCGATGTCGGCATTCTCTTCGTCGCTTCGGCCGGTAACGACACGGAAAATAACGACGCCATCGCGCACTACCCGTCCAATTACGACGCGCCAAATTTGCTCGCTGTCGCTGCGACAGACCGCTTTGATAATCTCGCCAGCTTCTCCGACTTCGGGGCGAACACTGTGACCGTCGGCGCACCCGGCAGAAGCATTCTTTCAACAACGCCGAACAACACCTATTCCCTCTTTAGCGGAACTTCGATGGCCTCGCCGCACGTCACAGGCGCGGCGGCGCTTCTGTGCGCGGCGTATCCGAACCTCTCCGTCAAGCAACTGCGCGACGTATTGCTTTTAAGCGGCGACATCATCCCGTCGCTCGCGGGCAAGGTCTATTCTTATCGTCGCATGAATGTTAACAACGCTCTGCGCGCGCTCGCTGAAAATGATGCGACTGCGCCCGCCGCGGCCGGGAATCTTCAAGTGGCATCGCAAAACGGGCGAAGCGTGACCTTACAATGGGCTGCGCCGGGCGATGATGGTAACTCCGGTCAAGCCGCGCTCAACGAAGTCAGTTTCCGCGACGCGATAACCGGAACGTCTCTGCTGCTCGGCACGTCGCTTCCCGTCGCTCCCGGTTCGACGCAATCCATAACCTTCACGCTTCCATACCGTCACACGTCAGGAACGCTCATCCTCCGCGTATTCGACAACGTGGGCACCGCCAGCACCGCGAGCGTGAACGTCACGCTCGACGCGGCGGCGGCCGATCCTTACACGCAGACGACGAGCGCGGCGACCGGACTCTCAACCGGCGGCACGGCGCTCGGACTCAATGGAGACGATAGGTACAGGCAAAACTACGCGCTGCCATTCGCCTTTCCGTTCTTCGGACAGCAAAGAACAAGCGTCACCGTTTCAACCAACGGCGCACTCTACTTTTCAAATCCGCCGACGCAAACTCCACCTTCAAGCGCGCCGGAGGAAATTGCAGATGATGCGGGCAGCTCGATTAGCGAACTCGCCACGCATGAGATGATCGCCGGACTCTGGGATGATCTGCGCACGGATCGCGGCGGCGACATTTACATCGTGCAACCGGATGCAAATCGCGTCATCTTCCGTTGGCAAGCTGTCACTTTCGACACCGCGACGACGACCGGCTCGCGTGGGGAAAATCCGGTTAACTTCGAGATCGAGTTGCGGCGCGATGGGACGATCATCTTTCGTTACGGAAGCGGCAACACGAAGTTGTTTTCGGTTGTCGGCATCTCGGCTGGCGCGCCCGACGCTTACGTCGTTAACTCACATTCATTT
>JACDAW010000511.1 GCA_013695245.1 Pyrinomonadaceae bacterium
GCTTGAACTTGTGCCGCAGGTGCTGGGGCGTGCGCCCGACACGCAGGTAATTCTCGTCAGCGGTTCGCAAGATATTGAGCACGTGATCGAGGCTCTGCGCGTCGGCGCGTTTGATTACATCACGAAACCTTTCGACTTACGCGAACTTGATGCGACCATGCAACGCGCAGTTGAGCATTACGAGCTGCGCACGGCCAAGCGTCGCTATGAAGATCATTTGCGGGAACTCGTTGAGCAGCGAACGGCCGCCTTAGATCGCGCTCTCGATTCTCTGGAGGGAGCATACCGCGCCACACTCAAATCCCTCGTTGCCGCACTCGAACCGCGCGACTTAGAAACTCACGGACATTCTGAACGTGTCGTTAGTTTCAGTATGCGCATCGGCCGTGAGCTAAGTTTAAATGACGAAGAGTGGCAGGCGCTTGAGTTCGGGTCGCTCTTGCACGACATCGGCAAAATAGGTGTGCCCGACGCGATTTTGCGTAAACCCGGAAAGCTGACGGAAGACGAGTGGGTAGTGATGCGCCAGCACCCGGCACTCGGCGAACAGATTTTGCGCGGCATAAATTTTCTCGAAGGAGCCGTGCGCGTCGTCGCGCAGCATCACGAACAGTGGAACGGGCGGGGCTATCCGCGGCATCTGCGCGCCGAAGAGATCGATCTCAACGCGCGCATCTTCGCCGTCGCCGATGCTTTCGACGCGATGACGAGCGACCGCGTCTATCGCCGCGCGATTTCATACGAAGAGGCGGTTGAAGAATTCAACAAATTCTCCGGCATTCAATTTGATCCGCGAATCGTCGAGATTTTTCATCAGGTACCGCGCGAGGAATGGGAAGAGTTGCGCCGCCGCTCATTGGATAGCAGGCAAACAAGCGACAGCATCAAGTTTACAGATGTAGCATCTCTACAATTGCAGCCGATAGCTCTTGCGAGCTGAAGAAACTTGCGTTTCGGCAAACCCTTTAAGAGCCTTTGCGGATTAAGAAAACTTATCACGGCGAAAACAGCCCAGCCGTTTTCCGTTGCGCTCTTTACGGCGTAGTTTTAGCAATGTAGCCCCGCCGTGAACGCAGAGTTAAACCGATGCGGCGCGGGATGACTCTAATCTGGCGATACTCGCCCGTCGGGGCGGAAGCGAGCGGGCGTTTCGGCGTGTAAGTCAGTGTGTATTGCGCTCCGATCTCGCGCGCCACTTCGCCGCCCTGCGTGATAATCTCGTCAATGGATTTCGATAGCCAAAGCCTTCCGCCCGTCTCTTCGGCGAGCATCGTCAGACGTTTTTCGCTTTCAAGCATCGCCTTCTCGTAAAGTTTGCGTCGCCGCCGCATCGCCGGATCGAAAGTGATCGCTCCGCCACCTTGACCGGGCCGCGCCACGCCGCGATTCATGCCTGTCGGATCGTTAGCGGTAGCGATTATTCCTCGGCCGTCGCGGAGCACAGGACGCGCGCGCGGAGCTTCCAATGCTGCTTGACGACCGAGTTCTGTATAGCTAATGACGTGCACGGTTGCTCCAGCAGCGATTAAATTTTTCATTGCATCGGCGACTGCAACTTTCGGTTTCGTCGTCTCAAACGGCGACTCCACGCCGTCCGTCACCAGCACGACATGACGGCTGCCCGCCGCCCTTTGTTGCACGAGGCTCGCAGCACGAAGCAGCGCTTCGGCCACAACGGAGCGTCTTCCCGTGCGAAGCTTAGTGCTCAAGACATGAGTCAAAGCCTTCCGGTCGCTCGTCCAATTCTGCAACACCTCGACGCGCTCGCTGAATCCAACGACGGCGATGTTATCTTCCGCATGAAGATGACTGATCACGTTGAGCGCGACATCGCGCGTCGTGTTAGTGCGCATTCCGCGATTATCCGCGCCGCCCGTGTCTAAGAGCAGCAATACATTGGTGGGAACATGGCGCACGCTTCGCACCTGTTGCGGAACATTATCTTCAAGCACAAGAACATCGTCCGTCTCAAGCGACGGATCAAACCTTCCGTATTCATCATAAGCGATAAGGGGCAACCTCACTTCTTCCGTGAAGACGCGAATGGTTTCTTGCGAATCAGTTTCAGGCGAAGGTGTCGGAGTTGGAGAGGCGAGGGGCGGTGTCGGAGTTTGTTGCGGAAGACTCGGCGCGTTTTGTGCGCGTCCGTGTTCATTGACTGCGAGCGCGCAGATAGAAAGGGCGACGGAAAGAAAAATGAGAAGGCGCAAAAACATAAGCGGCACGAAGTTTATTTTCCTTCGCCTTTGATGTTAATAATCCCCATCGCGCGTTGCCCGTGTGGGCGAAGAATTCAACTTGTTTGATTTGTTTGTTGTTGCGCTTGCACGGCCGTAATAGCGACGGCATCAACGATGTCTTCAGCCTTGCAGCCGCGCGAGAGATCGTTGGCGGGTTTATCCAAGCCTTGGAGAATGGGTCCGATGGCGGCGGCGTTCGCCAACCGTTCGGTAAGTTTGTAAGCGATGTTGCCCGCTTGCAGATCGGGGAAGATCAAAACGTTGGCGCGCCCCGCCACGTTTGATCCCGGAGCTTTCGACTCGCCGATGCGCGGCACGAGCGCGGCGTCCGCCTGCAACTCGCCATCAATTTCAAGTTCAGGAACGCGCACGCGCACCGTCTTCATCGCCTCAACGACCTTGTCAATGAGTTTGTGCTGCGCGCTGCCTTTTGTTGAAAACGAAAGCATCGCCACGCGCGGCTCAACCTCTAAGAGCGTGCGGCACGAGTCGGCGGAGGCGATGGCGATCTCGGCAAGCTCGGCAGAGGTCGGATCGACGACCACACCGCAATCGGCATAAATGAGCGCGCCGTTCTGGCCAAACTCGGTGCGCGGAAGCGCCATCACGAAAAAGCTTGAGACGATTTTAAATCCGGCGCGCACGCCGATGCAGTGAAGCGCAGCACGCACGGTGTGCGCCGTCGTGTTTGTCGCGCCCGCCACCGAACCGTCGGCAAGACCTGTGCGCACCATCAAGTTGCCGTAATAAAGCGGGTCTTCGACGGCGTGGCGCGCTTCGTCCGGCATCACGCCGCGCGCTTTGCGCAGTTCGTGATAAAGCGCGGCCATCTTCATAAAATCTGCGTGGCGACGGTGATCAATAATTTGCACGCCACTCAAATCGGCATTCGCCTCGCGCGCCGCCGCGCGAATCTTTTCTTCGTCGCCGAGCAGCGTCACGTGCGCCAACCGGTCGCGCACGCACATCGCAGCGGCCGAAACGGTGCGCGCGTCTTCGCCTTCCGGCAGCACGATTCGTTGCGGGAGGGCGGCGGCGCGCTCGCGTATGCGTTGAAGGATGCTCATGAATAATCGGCTGTCAGCGTTCCTGTTTGTATGTTTAATAGCTTGATCTTTAAGCGGAGTCTAACCGAGTCTGAAGGCGAGAACAAGCTTTCGATACGATTGCGCGATGTGTTAAATTATTTCCTGCGGGTGACGCGTTTTGAAAGGAGAGATCGAGCTTATGACAGTGCGTGAAGATAGAAGGCAACTTAAAAAGCGCATGAAAACGATGCTTACTTTTTTGCCGAACATGGTGCGCCTGTGCGGGCGCTTAATGACAGACGGGCGCGTGCCGAAAACCGAAAAGGCGTTGTTCGAGTCAGCGATCATTTACGCTCTCGCGCCGCTTGATTTCTTACCGGACTTCATTCCGTTCATCGGCCAGATTGACGACGCCTATCTCGTCGCACTAACGCTCCTGCGCTTGATCAATCGCACGGATGAAGGAATCGTGCGCGAACATTGGAAGGGCGGCGGCGACATCGTTCTCCTCGCGCAATCGTTCGCAATGTCGGCGCCGCTTCTGCTTCCGAAGGGCGTGAGCCGCGTTATCTCTTCCAAAATCGAACTCGCTCCGCCGCTTAAAACCCTTAAGTCAACTTTGAAGGGCAAAACTCCCGCCGCGCTCGTTGATAAACCCGACGACGAAAAGAAACTATTGCTTCGCGCCGGATGAAACACAGCAGCAAGGCTTCAAGTGGTCAACGAGACGGCGGTAGTTGGTTTTTAGTTATGCTTCATTAAGCCGCGAGCAGATCATCAATTAAATCTTCGGCCGCCTCTGAGAGTCGGGCAACGAAGTCCGGATCGCTCGTCTTGAAAGCGTGGAAGCGACGCTCTTCAAGCACTGGCGTTTGAAATCCATCTCCATCTCTTGCAACAAGC
Organism: Pyrinomonadaceae bacterium; assembly: GCA_013695245.1. GTDB lineage: Bacteria > Acidobacteriota > Blastocatellia > Pyrinomonadales > Pyrinomonadaceae > JACCYN01. The sequence continues at coordinate 4,172 of JACDAW010000511.1, forward strand.
GCGACGCGCAGCGACGGTGAATCGACGATCACAAACCACTCAAGGTTCAATGGCGAGTCTGAACTGACAACCACTGCGCGCATGTTCGGATGTCGCGGCGGTTGCCAATCCGCTTCGCCGAAAACATAGACG
>JACDAW010000521.1 GCA_013695245.1 Pyrinomonadaceae bacterium
CAATGAAGACCTAATGGAAACCACAAGCTGCGCGTGCGCAAGAATCCGACGGCGAGCCAGAGTCCGGCAAGCATCGTGTTAAGGAACGTGAATCCGCGCGCAACGTTTGGGTTATCGAGATGAACGACGGCGAAAAGGATTGAGGAGGGAATGAGCGCCACCCACGCGGGCAGCGAACGCAACATCGTCTGCAACGGATACCCGCGAAAAAGAGCTTCTTCGGCGGCGGCCGCCAGCGCAAAGATCAGCGCGGAAACGAGCAGCGTGCGCGCCACACCATAAAACAGATTTGATGATGAAACTGAGAAGTGAAAGCCACCAAACAACGCGGCAAACAGAACCGCAAGCAACATTGATCCTGCGCCGAACACTGCGCCCGTCCACACGTCGCGCAACCAACCCCGATGCGTCGCCCAACCAAGCGCGCAGAACGGTAAATCTTCAAACGCGAAACAGCAAATCCAACCGATGACAAGCGCTGGCACAAGCAGCATCAACGCTTGCGCGACGAATCCCCAATCGCTATCCAGAAAAGCCGTTGCCCTCTCCACCGAACCGAGAGCAGAAGCGAGCACGAAGGAGAGTCCATTGCCTAACAACATCAACGCGAGCAACATAGCGACCGAGAAGATCGCAAAACGCCAACCGCTACGCAGCCGTCCCGCTTGATTGAAGAAGAGATCGATTCTCATGATTAAGAAAGCAAAAGGTAGAAGTAAAAAGGCAAAAGTGCGGACAAATCTTATGCTTTGATTCTTTAAAAGTTTCACGCCTTCAGGCGTGTCCACACTTTTGCCTTTTACCTTTTTGCTTTTGCCTTATTTCCCCGCCCGTTGTTCCGTCGCGGCGCGCGGTTTCGCGTTCTTCACATAGCGGTCGAACCAAGAGAGCATCTCGTAGAGCGTATGTTCGATTGATTCGCGCGCCGCGTAGCCGTGAGCTTCCGCAGGCAACATCACGAGGCGGACGGTTCCGCCCATGCCTTTAACGGCTTGGTACATGCGCTCCGATTGAAGCGGAAATGTGCCCGTGTTGTCGTCCGCTTCGCCGTGAATGAGCAAGACGGGTTCGTTGATCTTGTTCGCGTAAGTAAACGGCGACATCTTCGCGTAAAGCTCCGGCGCTTCCCATAATGTGCGACGTTCGCTCTGAAAACCGAATGGCGTCAAGGTGCGATTATACGCTCCGCTTCGCGCGATTCCGGCGCGGAAGAGATCGGAGTGTGCAAGCAGGTTCGCCGTCATAAACGCCCCGTAGGAATGTCCGCCGACGCCGACGCGCTCGCGATCCGCCACGCCCATTTCAACCGCCTTATCAATCGCCGCCCCCGCGCTCATCACGATCTGATCAATGTAAGTATTGTTGACCGTTTCGGGATTGTTGCCAACGACGGGCATCGTCGCGTTATCGAGCACAGCGTAGCCTTGCAATAAGAAGAAGAGGTGCGACGGCCCCGCGATGCTCGTAAAGCGTTGCGTCGAGCCGGAGACTTGACCGGCTGTTGCCGCGTCGTTGAACTCAAGCGGGTACGCCCAGACGACCGTCGGCAAGCGCGTGCCTTCTTTGTAATCCGGCGGAAGGTAAAGCGTGAACGAGCATTCAACTCCATCGGCGCGTTTATATTGCACGAGTTGCTTCTTGATGCCGCGCAGTTGCGGCGTCGGATCAGGGAAGTTGGTCAATGGCGTGGTAGATTTAACTTGCCAAACAGAACCGCTAATGAACGAAACTCCTTGCTGTATCCCTCCCGTAAGATGCAATGTTTTAATGTGATAGTTAGGAGCTTCGGTTAGAGCTTCGCGGCGCGTGAGTAATCGCGTGCCTTCATTATTAAGCAAAGCTACAACGGTTTCGTAACTCGTCGCTTCCGAGCGAAACAGGCGTTCAGGTTTGAGCGTCTCTAAGTTGAAGCGGTCGAGGAACGGGCGGTCGCCTCCCGGCGACGCTCCTGCGCCGTTGAGGTAAATGTAGTTTCCGTTTTGCAAGATCGCGCGGTGTCCGTTCGGAAGCAAGCGTGTGACGGGCGTGCCGGGATCGTTGTAACGGTCTTGCGCGTTCATTGACCAGACGACGCGCGGCGCATCAATCGGCTTATCAGCATTGATTAGAAACGTGCGCACCCAACGGCGGTCGCGCTCGTAATCGCGGACAAACATCAGTCCGCCCTTTTCCACAAACTGCATTCCGTTAAAACGATGCTCGATGCGCATTAACTCGGCAGGTTGATTTGTGAACGGAGCGCGCAACATGAGTACGCGGTCGCGGTGCGAAACCTTCCTTTTCGGATCGCCCTCGTCTAAAGCTTCAACCCAGACGAGCGTTGCGGGCCTGTCGGGACGCCAATCATAGCTGCGCGGCCCCATGGGCACGCCGTCAATCGGCACGGCATCGGCGAGCGGCAGATCGGCGAGTTTGTAAATTACTTTTCCGGTGCGATCAATCACCGTCACCTCTCGCGGAAACGCGAAGGCTGGCAGCAGATAAGAGTAAGGATGTTTGACTCGCGCGACGAGCAGATGTTCGCCGTCCGGCGCAGGTTCGACTGAACTGTAGAGCGCGGGCTGGGCGAATGTAGTTACTTTGCCTGTTTCAGCGTCAACGAAAGCGAGTTGCGATGTGGCGTAGTAATCGAATAGAGATTCGTCGTAGGGGGTTTTGAGCAAATCCTGATAGGTGCGCACGGGCGCAGGGCGGCCGGAGCTTTCCTGCACGTTTGGCCCGGTCGGTGTTGTAGAGGAATTTGGCATCGTGCGATTGGCGGGGACGAGTTGCACGATCAAACTTTTGCTGCCGGGCATCCACTGCACCGCGTCGCCGAACGCCGCGTTGATGCGCACGCCTTCTACTCTTCGCGCTTTGCCCGTCGCCGCGTCGCCGATCCACAACTCGATACCGTTCGGCAGCGTGTTTGTAAAAGCGAAACGCTTGCCGTCAGGACTCCACTGCGGAAAGCTGATGCGCGCGTTGGCGGGCAACTCGATCACGCGCTCCGAACCGTCATCGATCCGTTTCAATGAAAGCTTGATGTAGTAAGGCGCGCGATGAAGTCCGTTCGTTGCCGGATTGATGCGAAGACCGGCGAGGCGCAACATCGGCTGCGAGACATCGGAGATCGGCGGATAGCGCACGCCTTCGGCGAGCAGCATTATATCGCGCGCAGGACTGATGCCAGCCGTGGGCGCAACGGGCGTACCAGCCGTTGGTGTGATGGGCGCGTTGAGCACGTCGAGGACTTCCTTCGGCGGTTTACGATAGACTTCTTGCGCTGAAACGCCGACCGCGAGCATGGCGAGCGCGAGCGTTAGAATGAAGATTCTGTAGATGGAAATTGAGTTGAACGTAAAGCTTGTGTGCGAATCGTTTGCGCGTTGCTGCGAACGCGGCGAGAGATCGTTCGTTCTCATGTTGTGTATCTCCGACAGGAAAGCGTAGCTAAAGTTTGGTAGAGGGAATTTACAGAGAATGCAGGCGCGGAGTCAAATTTTGTTTGATATTGGAAGAGCAAGAAGTAAAGCTTAGATTAGGCGTGGAGTTTTCTTTGCGAGCGCGTTTCTTTGAGAAACAGTGCGAAGAGAATCGCGCCGATGATCGTAAAGAGTGTCCCTAAAACACCTAAGAAAAGTGGGAGAAACCACAGCGACCAGAAAGTGTTTATCGTCGCCGATTGCGGCGCGCGGGGGTCATATAGCACATCAACCTTATCACCTATCTTGTCGCCCGGATCGGTGCTGGCGGATGAAGAAACGAATTGAACTTTTTCGCCGCTTTCAATTTCAAATTCAATCACCGGCGCGAACAAGTATTTCCCCCTATTGTTTGAGTTTGACATCTTTCGCTCGAAACGAATGACACGACCCATTGCGTGCCTCGAATCGCGGATGAAGCGATTTGTGTTCCGGTAGGTGGAACCGGAGATGAGAAGAAGAATTATGCCGACAATAGCGAACGCAAGTCCCATGCCTTTTAACATGCTCGTCCTATCTTCACCAGTGAGTTGATTTGATCAAAGGGGAAGTTTATACACAAGCGAGAAAGATTCGATCAAGGATAAAATTATGAAGCAAGAGTCATCTATCGAACCTGTTTTCATCAAGCACGAGTTTGCGCATTACGAACAAGCTGAAGCGCGGCGGCGTGTTGCTGGATTTTACCGATTGATGAATGCCCGTCGCAGCGTCCGCGATTTTTCGTCGGAGGCTGTGGAGTTCGAGATCATCGAACAAGCGATTGCGACGGCCGGAACCGCACCTTCGGGGGCAAACATGCAGCCTTGGCGTTTTGTGGTGGTGAAAGACAACGACATCAAACGACGTATCCGCGAGGCGGCAGAACACGAAGAGCGTTTAAGTTACGAAGGACGAATGCCGGAGCGTTGGCTGCGCCGACTCGCGCCGCTCGGAACGGATTGGCACAAACCCTTCCTTGAGATCGCACCTTATTTGATCGTAGTTTTTCGCATTGACTCCGTTGTTGATGATGAGACAGGCGAGCGAGAGCCGACATACTACGCGGCGGAATCGGTGGGCATCGCCGTCGGTTTGTTACTCGCCGCTTTGCACACGGCGGGACTCGCAACCTTGACGCACACGCCAAGTCCAATGAAATTTTTAGGCGAGATTTTAGGGCGACCGAAAAGCGAAAAGGCGTTTGTGCTGATCCCGGTTGGGTTTCCGGCGGAGAACGTGCGTGTACCGGACATCGAACGCAAGCCGCTTAATGAAATCATGTCAGTAATTTGAATTAAGAATCGCCGTCAAGCGTCGGCTTTGCGCTTAAGGGTAACACTCCGTCACTATCTCCCATAATAATTTGGGGAACATAATCGCCACTGCCGACAGCAAGCGCCGGGCGACCATCACTCTCGACTGTCAATATATGAAGCTGATCGCTTTCTTGAAAACGACCGCGAGCATGATCTTTGGAAAGCAATTTCGCTTCCGCTTCGAGGATCGTCGCGGTGGTTTGAATCACGGTGTCGGGGTTAAGGGAAATTGAAGTGATACCGCGCTCGACGAGGAAGCGCGCAAACTCAGGATAATCCGAAGGGGCTTGCCCGCAGATGCCGATCTTTTTACCTGCGCGATGAGCCGCTTCAATCGCAAGCGCGATCATGCGTTCAACCGCGCTGTTGCGTTCGTCAAAAAGATGCGCGACCATTTCCGAATCGCGGTCTAAGCCAAGAGCAAGTTGCGTCAGATCGTTTGAACCGATGGAGTAGCCGTCGAAGATTTTCAGGAAATCATCGGCGAGGACGACGTTTGCGGGCAACTCGCACATCGCGTAAATCTCAAGTTCATCTTCGCCCTGCCGCAAACCGTAACTGCGCATGAGATCGATCACGCGCTGCGATTCTTCAATCGTGCGGCAGAAGGGAATCATCGCTTTGACGTTCGTAAGTCCCATCTCCTCGCGCACGCGGCTCATCGCCGTGCATTCGAGACGGAAGCCTTCACGATAACGATCATCGTCGTAGCGCGACGCGCCGCGAAAGCCGAGCATCGGATTCTCTTCGTTTGGCTCAAACTCCGCGCCGCCGATCAAGCGCGCGTATTCGTTCGATTTGAAATCTGACATGCGAACAATGACGGGCTTCGGATAGAAAGCGGCGGCGATCCTACCGATACCTTCGGCAAGCCGCGTGACGAAATAATCGCGCGGGTCTTCTTCGCCGATCCGCCGCTCGATCTCGCGCACGTCTTCGGGGCGGGCGAGATGCGGATAACGCACGAGCGCCATCGGGTGGATGCCGATGTGGTTGTTGATGATGAATTCAAGGCGCGCGAGTCCGACGCCGTCGTTCGGAAGTGATGCGAGCGCGAAAGCATGATCCGGATCGCCGACGTTCATCATCACTCCCGTGCGCGGACGCTCCTCGTCGCTTACGGTGTGACGCTCGACGGCGAACTCGAT
>JACDAW010000522.1 GCA_013695245.1 Pyrinomonadaceae bacterium
GTCTATTACCTCCAAAGCGCAGTTTACACTTTTTACTCAAAATCACTTAACAGACGAGAAGCACGCCTAATGGGTCAGTTTCAAATTAGCGCACCGCTAAATACAGGAAGAGAATCTTAAACCGACCCACTACGGACTTTCATATTCCTCAATTGTACCTATACAAGAAAGCAATCCAACTACTGATTATCATGCACGAAGAAAGACAACACGCTTATTATGTAGCTTATCATGACAGAATGCACTCTAATAACTTTCTCATCAAAGAGATATTTCCTTCTAAACTAAAGTGATCATCAAGCTGAACCCATAAGATTATTCGCTGCCAACCAGTGCCCGCCGTCAACGACGAGCACCGCGCCGTTGATAAAGCTTGCCGCGTTCGAGCAGAGAAAGACGGACGATTGCGCGATGTCTTCGATGCGACCTAAGCGATTGAGCGGAATACGGCGTTGAAGTTTTTCGCGCACGGGCGCGGGGACGAGGCGTGCGAAGCCTTCGGTGTCTTCGATGGGGCCGGGCGCAATGGCGTTGGTGCGAATACCGTAGCGCCCCCATTCGACCGCCAGCCCGCGCGTCAAAGTGTCAACGCCCGCCTTCGCCGCCGAAGCGTGAAGTTGAAGCGGCGTGCCTAAGAGTTGCAGCGTCGCGCTGATATTAAGGATGCAGCCGCCTTGCCGTTTCAAATGCTCGAACGCCGCGCGGCAGACGTTGAATGTGCCCTTTAGATCAATATCAACCACTGTCCCGAAGCCATTCGGCGACAACTCTTCGGCGGCGCACAGAAAATTTCCCGCCGCTCCGTTAACCACAATGTCTAACTTGCCGAAACGTTCGACGGTTTGCTTGATCGCCGTCTCAATTTCTTCCGGTCGCCGCACGTCGGCTGTGACCGCCAACGCTTCGCCGCCCGCGTCCGTGATGCTTTTCGCCATCGGCTCCAAATGTTCCATGCGACGACTGACGAGCGCGACGCGCGCGCCCGCCTGCGCCATGCCGCGCGCGATGCCGCCCGTGATCCCTGTGCCGCCGCCCGTAACAAACGCCACGCGGTCGCGCAGCAAGCCCGCCACGAAAGTTTGCTCGATCATAATAATCGCTTAAGAGTTGTTTGTTCAGATTCTGAGAGCTTCTTTTAACGTAAAACGATTTTCGTAGATCGCCTTGCCGATGATCACGCTATCAACGCCGCATCCAAGCGCGCCGCGCCGCAAGCCTTCGATGTCCGCGAGCGTCGAGACGCCACCCGAAGCCGTCACCCTTAGTCCTGATTCGCGCGCGATCATGCACGCTTGTTCGGTGTTAATGCCTGTCAGCGTGCCGTCGCGCTGCACGTCCGTATAAACGATACGATCAACTCCGGTGTCCGCAACGCGGCGCGCAAGTTCGACCGCAGAGATTTTCTCTTCCCTTTCCCAGCCGCGCGTGACGACCTGACCGTTGCGCGCGTCAATCCCGACGGCGATGCGAAAGCCGAAAAGTTGCACAAAGGTTTCGAGGGTTTCGGGTTGTTCGGCGGCAAGCGTCGCGATCACGACTTGCGCCGCGCCGTATTCGATCATCTGTTGCACGTCTGTGACCGAACGCAAGCCCCCTCCGAACTGCACGGGCACTTCGACGTTGCGAATAATGCGCCGTGCGACTTTGCGGTTCGGAGAATCGCCGCCCGCAAACGCGCCATCCAGATCGACAACGTGAATCATGCGCGAGCCTGCGGCCTCGAATCTTTTAGCGATCTCGACCGGGTCGCCATCGTAAACGGTGGCGTCCGCCTTACGCCCCTGTGTTAGGCGCACGCACCGGCCGTCCTTCAAATCAATCGCGGGAATGATCAGCATCGAGTTGTTAGTGATCCGAAAATCAAGATTTGAATTCTTAAGGAACTATTACAGCTTAGTTTCGCTTGACGCTCTTTCATGGTTTCGGTGATTGAACATCTTAAGAATTATTTTTGAACGGCAACGGCGTCGGCTCCGTGCCCGGCGCGGGAACGTCGCGCCCCATGCTCTGCATGATCTGCACGATCTCCGCCGACCACTTTTTAGCTTCAGCGTTTTCTGCGTCGTATTTCAACACGCGCCTGTAATCGCCGAGCGCGACGCGGTATTGTCGGGCTTTAAGCAGAGCATCAGCGCGATTGAGATACGCGGCGGCGAGCGCGCGGCGCGCTGATTGATCCGTCGGCTTCTTGTTCACTTCGGCTTCGAGTCGCGCGATCTCGCGGTCGAAGCGCGAGGTATCAACGGGTTCGCCCATCATCGGCGCGCTTGCCGGAATGTTAGCGTTCGCCGTTGCAGGCGTTTCACTTGCGGCAGCAGGAGAAGAGAGCGTGCGGCTGTTAGAATTTTGATTCGCATTCCCGATGTTTGCAACACTGCTTCCAGATGGCGCGTTGCACCCGCTTATCATAAACAACGAAACCATACAAACCAGATAACCTAAAACAAACTTTGTGTTCATCAACTTTTGGCCTGCCCTCTTTAATTTCCCGCGATGTACGGGCGCGACTGAACGATATAAATTTGATTGCCCATGATCGCCCACTCGATGTCTTGATCGCGCCCGCCGAAGATGCGTTTAAGTTTCCGCGCCGTTTCAGCGAGCCGCCGCACCACCGCATCCGTTAACACGGCGCGGTCGCCCGTAATCGAAACTTCGCGCACGCCGCCCTTTTCGTCAAACGTCAAAAGGCTATCCTCCGCCGAACGTGTGAGCACGCGCACCGTGTTCGACACGGGATTAAACATGATCTGTTCCGCGATCTTCTCGCCTTCAACGACGCGAATCCCTAAGCCCCGCTTCGCGCTGATATAGACGCTCGTGCGATTCTCTTTGTCGTAAGGATCGGTCGTGATCATTACTCCCGCCGCGTCCGCGTTGATGCCTTCCTGAATCAGCACCGCCATGTAAACCTTCGAGTGATCGACTCCGGCGCGTTCGCGCGCTTCATACGCCTCGAAGTTCCACAGCGACGACCAGACGTTTTTGATAGCGTCAATCAAAGCTTCGTCCGCGCGCACGTTCGGCACCGTGTTGTAGAGTCCCGCGCCGTTGAAATTCGGCAAGTCCTCCGTGTTCGACGAACTGCGCACAAAAACTCCTTTGCCCGCAAACTCCGCGCGGAAACGCCGCAGGACGGCGGCACGCAACCCGGCGTTTATCCCCCCGCGCGCGAATTTTTCACGCATCGCGGTGAGGCGTTCGCGGCGGTAAGCCGGATCGTGAACGAAGCGTTGATCGTTCATCATTTCGTAAATCGCGTCGTCGAGTTTATTTTCTTTGATGAATTGATCGTAGTAGAAGAACGGAATCGTAAACCCGCCCGGGACTGTTACATTCGGCAGACGCGAGTTGAGCACTTCGCCGAGATTTGCCGACTTCGCGCCATAAGCGATGACGCTCCGCGCGCGTTGCTCGCTCAAAGAGGCGAAGCGGTTGACGGAAAGATTAAAGCGCGGCGTCATGACATCGCGGCGCGCGGCAAGGCGCGTTTGATATTCGCGTAGTTGATTGTTGTCGGCGCGCTGAATGTTATATCTATCGCGCAAGGTTTCAAACGACATCCACCAGCCGTCATATTCCTTAAACAACTCGCCCGCGTTTTTGATGTAAGCGTTTGGCACGCCCCACGATTTGGCGAGCAGGTTAATGTGCGAAAGCGGCGTTGAAGGTCGGCTGATGATGATTCCGGCGACCGGCGGAATGTGAAGCGGCACTTCGTTAAGGACGATGATCTCGTTTGAGCCGATCTCAACGTGCTCATCCAATTTGTTGATAACATGGATACGCCCCAAGCCTTTGGCGAGGTTGAGCGCCTGATACTCTTGCGCTCCCGCAAGGTCGCTTTCGGAGATGCGCTCCAAGCCTTCGATTGTGGCCGCTGCCTCTTCCTGCCGCAGCGAGTTTGGCTTGAAAGCAGGTTTCTCAAAAAACGTGCGTGCGATGATCTCCGACGCTTCCTTGATCTGTTCGGCCGGGATGAGATCGCCTTCCCAGAATTCAAACGTAAAGCGGCGCACAGGAGTTTGATAGGCGAGCGTGCCGAGAATAAAGCGGCGATTGGGTTTAAGATAGTTGTTATCGAAAAACTGTTCGCCGCGTTCGAGCGAAAGATATGTGCCGTTGACGAAATCACGATGAAAGCGGTAGCGCTTCGAGTTGACGTAGTAAATCTTATTTTTATTGCGGCGGTCGATCACAAACATAACGTGCGGAAGCGCGTAAGGCGTATCGGTATAGACGCGGGCGAGCGTGTCAAACTCGGCGCGCGACTTTATCGCCGGAAGCGACGACGGAGCGGTTGACCGCGCTTGCAAAAGTGTTGCGCTTGAAACGAGCAAAACTAAAATCAGCAACAGCACGCGCTTACCATCAGCCGCGATCAGTTTATTTTTCATTTCAACTTTCCTCTTTCAATCTCCGCGCTCTTTCGCGCCGCCGCTTTTTTCCGCTAAGAGCTGCGCGCCTTCGCGCTCCAGTAATTCTACCAGATAGTCTATGTGGCGTTCGCGCGTTAAGTAGCTGTTGACGTTGACGCGAAGCGCCCGCTCTCCCTTGATCACTGTGCTCGCAAACCACGCTTCGCCATTCTGCTCAATGCGCTGCTGTAAAGCTTGCTGCAATTCATTGCGCTCGCTTTCTCCACCGCCGCGCAAACGTTCAGGGGTGAAGCGGAAACAGCAGACGGCCGTTTCAACTTCGCCCGCGCGCTCAAAGTTTGGCGAGGCATCAATGCGGCTGGCGAGACGATGCGTAAGTTCGATCTGGCGATCAATTATTTCCGCGTAACCGCGCGCCCCCAAGAATTTAAGACACATCCAGAGTTTCAAACTGTTGGCGCGTCGCGTGCCGAGTTGCCCGTAGCGGAAGAGATCATATTCCGTATCTGCGCCGCCCATTGATTCGCGCCGCTCGCTCAAGTATTCCGGCGACGCATCGAAACTCCGTCGCAACACTTGTGCTCCATCGCGCACAAGGATCGCCCCGCACGCAAACGGCACAAACATCCACTTGTGCGGATCAATAGTGACGGAATCCGCGCGCTCCAATCCGCGCAGAAGACTTTTATGTTTTTCGGAAAAGACAAGCGCGCCGCCGTAAGCCGCGTCAACGTGAAACCAGATTTTATAACGCGCGGCGATGCGCGCAAGCTCATCAAGCGGATCGATCACGCCGGTTGAAGTTGTGCCTGCCATTCCGACGATAGCGCACGGCGCGTTGCCTTTCGCCAAGTCGCGCTCGATCTCTTCGACGAG
>JACDAW010000042.1 GCA_013695245.1 Pyrinomonadaceae bacterium
GACGGCAAGCGTTTCGGGCATTGTAGCTGCAAAGGCGGCGTGGCTGGCTTCGCCTGTAAACACCTGAGTGCGGCTGCTGGCTTGCACGTCTGCCTTGCCGCACAAAAACCTTCGCACTAAAGCGAAACGGAGAGATAAGTGTCTGATACACACACGCCTCTCCTTAACATCAACCCTTCACCGCATAGGAGAAAAAGAAGATGCAAGCAAATCTTAGCAGTACAAATACAGCCGATACAACGCCACGCCTTGTGCGCTTCCCTCTAGGTCAAATTGTAGCTACTCAGGGCGCGTTAGAAGCTATAGAAGAAGTGGGACAGTCGCCGCAAGAGTTTATCAGCCGTCACGTGCGGCTTGAGCAAGGGGAACTCTCTGACGAAGACCATAAGGAAAATCTTTTCAGTGTTAATAAGCCTTTACGGATATTCACCGCGTACAAGACGAGTAAAGGCGTGAAGATTTGGATAATAACGGAAGCAGACCGTAGTTCAACCACGATTCTGTTACCATCGGAATATTGAGACGAGGCGAGCCGTCAATGCTTCCTGCGGAGGCGGCTTAATGATTTTGAATAAGTAGCTGAAACAGTAGCAGAGTAGGAAAATTAGTTGTTAACACGTCCAATCGCTTCAATTTAGGTAAAGCAAGTGGTTTCCTTAAAAGCCAGTTGCTCTACCGACTGAGCTAACGGCCCGCGAAGCGGATTGATTTCATTTTACATAGTGGGCGATAGGTGATCAAGGCGCGGCGCTTAAACCTTCACCAAGCCACGAGTTGAACGTCGGATCGCCCGCCATGATCGTCTGCCCGCGTTCGGGGCCAGTGGAAATTAAACCTACGGCGACGCCGATCTCTTTGGAGATAAATTCAACGTATTCGCGCGCCCGTGCCGGAAGATCGTTTAGCTCCGTGATGCCTTCGGTTGAAGTTCGCCAGCCGGGAAGCGTGGCGTAGATGGGTTCGATGCGGCGTAAGTCTTGCGAGACGGCCGGGAAGGATTCAATAGTTTTTCCGTCCAAGCGATAGCCCGTGCAAACTTTGATCTCATCGAGCGCGTCGAGCACGTCGAGTTTGGTGAGAGCGACGGATGTAAAGCCGTTGATGTCGGCGGCGTATCTGGTGGCAAAGGCGTCGAACCAGCCGCAGCGACGGGGGCGACCCGTGGATGCGCCGTATTCGCGCCCGCGTTCGCGGATCAAACTTCCAAGTTCGGCTTCGCCTGCAAGCATCTCGGTGGGAAAAGGGCCTTCGCCGACGCGCGTTGTGTAAGTGCGGACGATTCCTAGTACGCCTGTGATGCGATGCGGCGCGAGTCCCGTGCCGGTTGATGCGCCTCCGGCCGTTGTGTTCGATGATGTAACGAACGGGTATGTGCCGTGATCAACGTCAAGCAGAGCGGCCTGCGCGCCTTCGATCAAGATCGTGCGCCCTTCGCGCGCCGCCTTGTTTAAGAAATGAGTTGTGTCAGTGATAAACGGGGCGAGGCGTTCGACGAGCGGATAGGTTTGATCGAACACTTCATCAACGCTTAAGGTCTGCCCGCCGTAAGCCGCGACGATGCGATTAACGTCTTCGAGGTTGCGTTCGATGCGCGCGCGGAGAACTTCCGCATTGAGCGCATCCGCGGCGCGAATGCCGCGCCTTCCGGCTTTATCTTCGTAGGCGGGGCCGATGCCGCGCAGAGTTGTGCCGACGCGCTCGTTGCCCAAGCGTTCTTCGCTTGTGTGATCGAGGAGGCGATGATAGGGAAGAATAAGATGCGCGCGGGCGCTGACCATGACACGTTCGGGCGTGACCGCTACACCTTGCTCCGCGAGGCGGTCGGATTCCTCGAAGAAGGCTTTCGGATCAATGACCATGCCGTTGCCGAGCACGCACGTCTTATCTTTGTGCGTGATGCCGGAAGGAAGCAGGTGAAGGACAAACGAGCGGTCACCGATCTGCACGGAATGCCCGGCGTTGTGTCCGCCCTGATAACGGACGACGATGGAGAAGCGTTCGGCCAGAAGATCAACGATCTTCCCCTTGCCTTCATCGCCCCATTGCGCGCCGACGATCACGATGATGTGAGACATGAATCAGAATTCAGAAGACAGGAGTCAGGAATCGGAATAGAAAGCGCGCATGTTTTTCCATTCTGACTTCTGACTTCTGACTCCTGACTCCCTTCTTAGATTCAGCTTGCTTTTTCCAGCTTGACGGGTTTCTCGATGAAGTAATAGCTGCAACTGCCGCGCACCTCTTCCAAGTCGCGGCGTTCGATGGGAAAGAGGCGACATTGACTCGGACGGTCTTCGTAGATGCCGCAGGTCGTTGTGTTGTCGTCGTCTTTTTTCAAGAACGGACACTTGAAAAGTATCTCACAGCACGCGCCGCAGCGATTACAATCTCCGCGACGAAGGCTGAGAGCCTCGATGACATCTTCCCGGCGAAAGTTGATCCGGACGAAACGACGCAGCTTGCCTTGCGCTTGACGCGCGCGGAATTTGGCGTCTTCCACTGTACGCGAACGCTTCGCCGCCGCGAGGCGTTCCTCAAACGAACGTCGCGCGTGATCCCTGCTGAGCGATGTTTGCCTTTTCATGAAGTGGAGATGGGTTTTGCCTGTCACCGCTAAAAGGCGAGCGGCCAAGCAAATCGAAAATGAATCGTCACTGCTTCCGTCGCGCAAAGCAAAAGCGGCGTCAGGATAAGATTTCCGGCACCCGCGCCGCTTCTCTTACAATGAGTGTTTAGGCGCTTGCCGCAGAGACGTGCTTTTCAATCATCCGTGAGATAGCTTCCTTACTGGTTGCACCCACGACACGCTCCTCTTCCTTCCCGCCCTTAAACAGTATCAAAGTCGGGATACCTTTAATCCCATAACGCTGCGAAATGCTCGGATTCTCATCAACGTTTACTTTCACCACCGAAGCGTTGCCCGCATATTTCTCGGCTACGGCATCCACCGTCGGAGCAAGCATTCGGCACGGGGCGCACCATGCCGCCCAGAAATCCACTAGCACGGGTTTATCTGATTGCAACACATCCTGCTCGAAGCTGTTGTCCGTTACTTCCGTTACATGTTCGTTCATACTGCCAAATCTCCTTGTTATTTATCAGTGCGCGAGGGAAAATCCGTTCGCGTTTCATCTTCGCCCAAACTCTCCGGTCGCTAACACGACAGGTTCACGAATCTATACTCTACATGCGAGCCGCCGCATGATAAAGCTCGGTGTAGCGGCGCGCGGCGCGCTGCCAAGAATTATCCTCACGCATTCCGTTCCACTGAATTTTACGCCAAGCTTCCCTGTCATGATAACAGTAAACGGCTTCGTATAAACTCTCAACCATCGCACCCGTGCTGTATCGCTCGAACTTAAAGCCGTTACCGTCGCCCCGCGCGCGATCAAAATTTTGCACCGTGTCGTCTAAACCGCCCGTCGCGCGCACGACCGGAACGGTGCCATAGCGTGTGCTATACATCTGGTTCAAACCGCACGGCTCGTAAAGCGACGGCATCAGAAAAATGTCCGCGCCCGCTTCGATCTTGTGCGCGAGCTGCTCGTTAAAGCCGAGATAAACGCCGACGCGGTGCGGCGCGTAATCGCGTAGAGCCTGCAAGAAGTCTTCGTTTTCGCGCGCGCCTGAGCCAAGCGCGATAAAGAACGCCCCCGATTCAAGGATCGAAACGGCCGCTTCACGAATCAGATCGTAGCCCTTCTGCGGAATAAGACGCGAAATGCTCGCTACGATTGGACGAGCCGACTCCTCCGGCAAATTAAATTGTCGCAACAGATCGAGCTTACAAATTCCTTTGCCCCCTAGATCATTCGCATCGTAACGCGCCGCCGTGTGCGGGTCGGTTGCTGGATTCCACACGTCGTAGTCAATGCCGTTTGTGATCCCGACGAGGCGGTCGCGGCGCAAACGTAACAGCCAATCGAGTCCGTAGCCGTGCTCCGGCATTTGAATCTCAAGCGCGTAGCGGCGACTCACGGTCGAGATCACGTCGGCGGCCGCTAATCCCGCTTTCATCCCTGAAGCCGTGCCGTCCGTCTCAAAGGTTTGCCATTCGTTAGCGAAGCCCAAGCGCGGAAGTTCCGCAGGGTCAAACGCACCTTGATAAGCAAGATTGTGAATCGAGAAAACTGTGCGCGTGTTTGAATAAAAAGAATCGTAGTGGCGGCGCGCGGCGAGTTCGGCGATGGCAAACCCACTGTGCCAATCGTTTCCGTGAACGACATCAGGCGGATTACCCAAGCGTTTGAGTAGAGCGAGCGCGGCGCGACAAAAGAAAGCGAAGCGTTCGTAATCGTCTCGGTAGCCGTAGATGCCGGGGCGTGCGAAGTAGCGCGGCGCGTCAATGAGAAATGCGGGCGCGCCCGTCGTCGTGCTGTAAAAGACTCGCGTCGGCGTGCTTCCGCCCGCGTGCCATTCGACTTCTAAATTGTCAATGATCAGCGAGCCGAGTAAGTTTCGATCCGTCGTCTCATAAAGCGGCAGAATAAGCGCGGCATCCGCCCCGTTCGTTTCGCGTAAAGCTTTGGGGAGTGCGCCCGCGACATCGCCTAATCCGCCCGTTTTGGCGTAAGGGACGGCTTCCGAAGATAAAATTGCGACGCGCAAACTTGTTCACACACCTTCGCGCACAAACGCCTCGCGCTTAAAGCCTTAACAAATTAACTTAAATACTATTTGACAGGGGAATTACTATGCTCAAGTCGGCTTCGATTTGTCAAGAAAACCGAGAGACCCGGAAAAGCGGCGGGAACAGTTTTAGTTCGTTCTCGCCGCTTCCAATTAACTCTGCATCGCCGAGAGAAAGTCGGCGTTAGATTTCGCTTTGCCGAGCCGTTCGAGGACGACTTCCATTTGCTCCACAGGCGAGAGGGGATTAAGCACGCGGCGCATCACCCAGATGCGGGCTAAATCCTCCTTGCCGATCAAGAGTTCTTCTTTGCGCGTGCCGGAACGCTGCAAGTCAATCGCGGGGAAGAGTCGCTTGTCGCTCAGGCGGCGGTCAAGGTGAATTTCACAATTACCCGTACCCTTAAACTCTTCAAAGATCACGTCGTCCATGCGCGAACCCGTATCAACGAGCGCGGTGGCGATGATCGTTAAGCTTCCGCCTTCTTCGATGTTGCGCGCCGCGCCGAAGAAACGTTTGGGCCGTTGCAGAGCGTTTGCGTCAATACCGCCAGAGAGGATTTTGCCGGAGGGCGGAACGACAGCGTTGTGGGCGCGAGCAAGGCGCGTCAGCGAATCTAAAAGAATCACAACGTCGCGTTTGTGTTCGACGAGGCGCTTGGCTTTTTCGATCACCATGTCCGCGACTTGCACGTGGCGCGTCGGCGGCTCATCGAAAGTTGAAGAGATAACTTCGCCGTTCACAGAACGCTGCATGTCCGTCACTTCTTCGGGTCGTTCATCAATAAGGAGAACGATCAAAGAAACTTCCGGGTGATTTTGCGTGACGGAGTTGGCGATAGTTTGCAGCATCATCGTTTTGCCGGTGCGCGGCGGCGCGACGATAAGTCCGCGTTGACCTTTGCCGATGGGTGTTACCAAGTCAATGACGCGCGCCGACAGATTGTCGGGCGTGGCTTCCATCGTGAGACGCTCGTCCGGGTAGAGCGGCGTCAAGTTGTCGAAAAACACCTTGTCGCGCGCGTCGCCGGGCGCTTCAAAGTTAATCGCTTCGACCTTGATGAGCGCGAAGTAGCGTTCGCCCTCTTTCGGCGGGCGAATCTGTCCGCTAACGGTGTCGCCCGTGCGTAAGTCGAATTTGCGAATCTGCGAAGGGCTGACGTAGATGTCGTCGGGGCCAGGCAGGTAGTTGTATTCGGGGGCGCGCAGGAAACCGAAGCCATCGGGCAGGGTTTCAAGCACGCCTTCGCTGAAGATCAATCCGCTCTTTTCGGTTTGCGCGGCAAGGACTTTAAATATGAGTTCCTGCTTGCGCATTCCAGTCGCGCCGGGCACGTCCATGCCTTTGGCGATCTGCGTTAAGTTTGAGATCGACATCTCTTTGAGCGTCGCCAGATTGAAGGCGTCATTGCTCCCGCCGCCTCTTTCTATTAATGCGGGCGAGGAGGAGGAGGCGACATCAGCAGAAGAGGATGTTTCCAATTCCATGTCCGGCGGGGCTTCGGCCGTAGCGGTCGTTGTTGCGCCGTTGCCGTCGCTGCCGTTGTTGTTATTGCTGCTGCTCGTGTTGCGGGTGCGTGTTGTACGTGGTGGCATTTTAAATTTCTTCTCTAGTCGCAGCTTTGTAAAACAGGCGCTGCGCTTTTATAAAAGCATTCTTTGATTTGACGCGCTCTCGATGTGGCGCGTGAGCTTCAAGTGTCGGTTTGTTCGGGTTAATTTGTCGCTGAACGGGAATGGAACTCTCGTGTGTACGGGTGAATGAGAATAAGCTTACAACGCCTGTTTCCGATTCTTCCGATAAAAGTTTGCGAGGTTGTCGTGCGCTTTCCATGTTGCGAGAAGCACGCGGTTGAATCTTCCTCTGATTTGTTTTTTGCGGAAAGTTTACTTTTCGTTAGATGCCGCGTAGAGCTTTCCGCGCCGCTTTGATCGATCCAATTTTTCAAAAGAGAAATGTTACTGCTCGGTTATGGCGCGCCCGATGCGACGCCAAACCTCATCGCGTCCGCGTCCTGAAACGGCCGAGTAGCTTAAAACCTCGCCGTCGAGCGCGGCTTTCGCCCGCTCAACACTCTTCCTCAACTCATTTTGTGAGAGCTTATCTGATTTCGTGGCAACTGTAAAATGGGGCTTCCCGTAGTGGACGAGCCACTCGTGAAGTTCCATGTCTTGTTTCGTGGGTTCGTGGCGCGAATCTACAATCTGTATTGATAGCACAAGCGACGCGCGATTGGCAAGATACGCAGTCACCATTTCGCCCCACGTCTCACGAATTTTTTGCGGCACGCGCGCAAAGCCATAGCCGGGCAAGTCAACAAAGCGAAAACGATTATTGATAATGAAGAAGTTGAGCATCTGCGTTCTTCCGGGCGTGGAAGATGTGCGGGCGAGTCCACGCACGCCGAGCAGGGAATTGATCAAACTCGACTTGCCGACGTTTGAGCGGCCGAGAAAAGCTATTTCCGGCAAAGCATCGCGCGGCCAATCTCGCTCTTCAATCGCGCTTTTAACAAACTCCGCGCTCGTGATCTTCATGCCTTAACTTCGCGCGCCGGACGAGCGCCGCAAAACGTCTTCTGCAAGAACGCAAATCAAACTTGTTCTTTTTTACTTGCTGCTTCAGCGCGCATCGCCGCGATGCGTTTGGAACGTTCGCGCATCGCTACCAATCGCTCCTTTGCATCCGGCAATCGCATCACGAGTTGTTCCAGTTGCGCCAGCGCCTGCGGCGCATTGAACATCTGCCGGATTTCGGCGAGGAACGGTTCGACTTTAGCGAAGACGAAGATGTGTTCGCCGTTCGCATCATTAAACATCTTTTCATCAATCGCGCCGTTATTAACTAAAGAAGCAACCATCTCCCAGTAGGTCGTGACCATCCGGTAATAGGCGCTACTTTCGCCCATCACGGCGTTCATAATGTCTTGCCCGCTTTCAGGGCCGAAGCGCGCGAACCAATCGCGCCCCTTGCGCATCGTCTCCTCGCGCCGCAGCTCATAAAGTTTGAGAATTAGGTTCGCGCTTTCATGTTTTGTATCCAAAAGAATTAGCTCCTTTAGCCGGGAAATAATGTAGCGGATTTTGTATGGAAGCTTTGTATCTTATTTGGGCAATTTTGCAAAGCTTGAAAGGCGTTCGCAGCAGGTAGGAGAACAGTTTAATTTTAAAACTCTGAAAAAATTAAAAGCGCGCCGCAATTATTTAACGACGCGCTTTGCCTGTTAAGGAACAAGTCATTGCTCAGTCGGCCATCGTCGGCGTGCTTTGCGATGGTTGATCCTGCGTCCAGATGGGCGCCGCCGTTGTGTCTGCGTCTGTCGCTCCGGCGTCGGTCGGGCACGCGTCTTCGAGCGCGAGCGCGAGCACTTCGTCAATCGTCTCGACGAGGTGAACGGTGATCGCAGAGCGCACCTCTTCCGGCACTTCCGCTAAATCCTTTTCGTTCTCCTTCGGTATGATCAGCGTCGAGATGCCGAAGCGGTGCGCCGCCAATAGTTTCTCTTTGATGCCGCCGACGGGCAGCACCTTGCCGCGCAAAGTGATCTCGCCCGTCATCGCCACGTCCTTGCGGACGGGCACGCGCATCAAAGCCGAAGCCATCGCGGTCGCAAGCGTCACACCGGCCGAAGGTCCGTCTTTCGGAATCGCGCCTTCGGGAATGTGAATGTGCAAGTCGCGCTTGCGGATAAAATCGAGCGAAACAGCCATGCGCTCCGAGCGCGCCTTGATGCACGTCAGAGCGGCTTGCGCCGACTCTTGCATTACGTCGCCGAGTTTACCCGTCAAAGTTACCGTGCCACGCCCGCGCGTCAAGGTCGCTTCGATCTGCAACACCTCGCCGCCGACTTCCGTCCACGCGAGTCCGACGGCTAAACCGATCTCGCTCGCAATGGCCGCTTCAGGTTTGCGGAACTTGATGGGTCCAAGCATTTCGCGCACGCGCTCCGGCGTTAGCGTCTCCTTAAAGCCGTTGCCAGCCTTTTCGGTGACGAGTTTGCGCGCCGCCTTGCGACAGCACGAACCGATCTCGCGCTCAAGGTTGCGCACGCCTGCTTCGCGCGTGTAGTGACGGATGATCTCCGTCAACCCATCGTCGGTGAATTCAACCTGTTCGAGTTTGAGTCCCGTTGTCTCAAGTTGCTTCGGCACGAGGTGCTGCTTGGCGATCTCCAACTTCTCGCGCTCCGTGTAACCCGACAGGCGCAAGATTTCCAGACGATCCTGAAGCGGCGCGGGGATCGTGTGCAACACGTTTGAGGTGGCGATGAAGAATACCTTGGAGAGATCGTATTCGACATCGAGGTAGTGATCGTGAAACGTATTATTCTGTTCCGGGTCTAAGACTTCCAAAAGCGCCGCCGACGGGTCGCCGCGAAAATCGGAGCCGAGCTTGTCAACTTCGTCCAGCAGAATAAGCGGATTAACCGTGCCCGCCTTCTTCATCATCTGAATGATCTGACCGGGTAGCGCGCCGATGTACGTGCGGCGATGCCCGCGAACCTCTGCTTCGTCGCGCACGCCGCCTAAAGACAGACGCACAAACTTTCGCCCCGTAGCGCGCGCGATGGATTTACCCAAACTTGTTTTTCCGACTCCGGGCGGGCCGACGAAGCAGAGGATCGATCCTTTCGGGTTTTTCACCAACTGCCGAACGGCCAAATATTCGAGAATGCGATCCTTGATCTTCTCTAACCCATAGTGGTCTTCGTTCAAAACATCTTCGGCTTTTTTAAGATCGCGTATCTCTTTCGATTCTTCTTTCCACGGCACGCTCAGAAGCCAATCAATATAAGTGCGCGACACCGTTCCTTCGGCGGACATGGGCGGCATCGCTTCGAGGCGGTGAAGCTCTTGCATCGCTTTCTCCTTCGCCTCTTCCGTCATGCCCGCTTCTTCTATTTTCTTCTTCAACTCCTCAAGCTCAACCTTTTCATCCTTGCGGCCGAGTTCCTTGTGAATCGCCTTCATCTGCTCGTTAAGGTAATACTCCTTCTGCGCCTTCTCCATCTGGCGTTTGACGCGCGATTGAATCGTGCGGTCGAGTTGGCGCTTATCAACTTCCGATTCGAGCAGTTCGACGAGCCGTTGCAGGCGTTCGTGCGCGGAGAAAATTTCTAAAAGCCCTTGCTTATCTTCAACCGAAATGCGCAGCAGATGCGCAAGCGCGTCGGCGAGGTGCGACGAATCTTGATTGCGCAAGGCGACTTGCAAAGCATCGGTTTGTGTTTCCGGCGCAAGTCGCAGGTGTTGTTCGACGAGTTGGCTGATGCGACCGATCAAAGCCTCGACGCGCTGCCCCGCTTCCGGCGCGGTGGGCGCGCGGCGCACGGTGGCGGTGAAAGCTCCGTTGTCGTTATCAACGCGAATGGTGGTGGCGCGTTCGCGTCCTTCGACGACGACTTTGATCTGCCCGTTCTCCTGTCGTTGCGCCTGCACGATGCGCGCGATGGTGCCGACCCCGTAAATCTGATCCGGTGAGGGTTCGTCAATCGAGGCGTCGTGTTGTGTGGCGAGAAAGATCGTGCGCTCGGAGTTGAGTGCCTCTTCAAGCGCGCGCACACTTCCCGGTCGTCCAATCTTAAACGCGACTTTCGTAAACGGAAAAATCACCACATCGCGGATCGGAACCATCGGCAAGCGCGTGATGTCTTTCGGGGCGTTGTCTGAGTATTCTTCCATAAACCGCTGTGTCTCTTTCGCTTAAAACTACCATCTTGTTTGTGAAGAAGGGCGAGTCAGCCAACTTAGCTGCTCGCCCTGATTCAAACCAACATAATTGTAAACGATTTTTGCGCCGCGCGCTACTAGACAAATAGTCAGGTGAGAGATGAGCTTTTACGCCGCCGCGTCGTCCACGCCCGTCAAAGTTTCGCCCGGCATCGCGCGGTGGCGTTCAACCATCTCGGATGTAATTGCAAACTCTTTGATGCGCTTCTGCGACGGCATCGTGTACATCGCATCGAGTAGCAATTCTTCCAAAATCATCATCAACCCGCGCGCGCCGACCTTTCGTTCGACGGCTTGGCGGGCGACGGCTTTAAGCGCGTCATCTGTAAACCTCAAGCGCACATTGTCGTACTCGAATTTCTTCTGATATTGCTTAACGAGCGCGTTCTTCGGTTCAGTGAGAATGCGGATGAGGGCGGCTTCGTCGAGTTCGTGAAGCACGGCGTGGACGGGAAGGCGGCCGACGAATTCAGGAATGAGTCCGTAACGCACTAAATCTTCGGGGCGCACTGCGCCGAGAGCTTCCGTATAGCGCTCGCTGCCGGATTTAATGTCGGCTTGAAAGCCAAGCGACTTGTTGCGCATCCGTCGCCCGATGATCTTCTCTAAGCCGACGAACGCGCCGCCGCAGATAAAGAGAATGTTCGTCGTGTCAACCGGAAAAAACTCTTGATGCGGATGCTTGCGCCCGCCCTGCGGCGGAACGTTGGCGACTGTTCCCTCTAAGATTTTCAGTAACGCTTGTTGCACGCCTTCGCCCGACACGTCGCGCGTGATCGAAGGGTTCTCGTCCTTGCGGCAAATCTTGTCAACTTCGTCAACGTAGATGATGCCCTGCTGTGCGCGCTCAACGTCGCCGCCTGCCGCTTGCAAGAGTTTGAGGATGATGTTTTCAACGTCTTCGCCGACGTATCCGGCTTCTGTTAAAGTCGTCGCGTCAACGATGGTGAAGGGAACTGAAAGCATCCGCGCGAGCGTCTGTGCGAGCAGGGTTTTGCCTGTGCCTGTGGGGCCGATCAAAAGGATGTTCGACTTTTGAATCTCGATGTCGCTGCGGCGGCGCGCAAGTTCGATGCGTTTGTAATGTTGATAGACGGCGACCGAAAGCCGCTTTTTAGTATCCTCCTGACCGATCACGTACTCATCAAGAAAGTTTTTGATCTCGGCCGGTTTCGGTAGCGGCGGGCGCGCGGCGACAGATTCGGTTTGCTGATCATCCGTGATGATCTCGTTGCAGATGTCAATGCACTCGTTGCAAATATAGACGGTCGGGCCAGCAATAAGCTTCTTTACTTCGTTCTGCGATTTACCACAGAAAGAACAACGCAGAGTTTCATCGGTCGGTCGGCGTACCATAGGCGTTTGAAGGGGACTCCGTTGGTGGAATTTGTGATCCAAGACGCTGAGTTCAAGACCCGGCATCTTGGATCGTAAATCTTGTTACTGCCGATGGACGATCACTTCGTCAATCAATCCGTACTCTTTCGCTTGCGTGGCAGACATGATGCGGTCGCGCTCAACGTCGCGCTCAACCTGATCATACGGCTGTCCCGTATGCTTTGCCAAGATGTTTGAAGTCAACTCGCGCATCCGCAAGATTTCTTCGGCCATAATGCGAATGTCACTTGCTTGCCCTTGCGCGCCGCCGGAAGGTTGATGGATAAGGATGCGCGAATTGGGAAGCGCGAAGCGTTTGCCTTTGGCGCCTGCCGCGAGTAAGAGCGCCGCCATCGAAGCGCACTGCCCGACGCAGATCGTCTGTACGTCCGGTCGGATAAACTGCATCGTGTCGTAAATGGCCATCCCGGCTGTAATCGATCCGCCCGGCGAATTGATATAGATGTTGATGTCCTTCTCCGGGTCTTCAGCTTCGAGGAAGAGAAGTTGGGCGACGATCAAATTTGCGATCTGATCGTCAATCGGCGTGCCGATAAAAATGATATTGTCTTTCAGAAGTCGTGAGTAGATGTCGAAGGCGCGCTCGCCCCTTGACGTTTGCTCGACGACCATTGGAACTAAAGCCATACCAGAACCTTTCAGTTTTAACTCTTTAACTTGCGTTTGATTCTTCGCTCGCTACGCTTGTTGCGGTGGCGGCGCTTGCCGCTTCGGTAGTTGATGTCGCTGCTGCTTCTGCCTGCGTTGTTTGTGTCTCGGTTTCCTCATCGCGCCACTCTTCATCTTTCACGCGCGCGTTTTCAACAACGAGGTTGAGAGCTTTGCGGTGACGCAAGCTCTCGGCGATGCTACGGTCGCCTCCTTGCTTTGTCAAGGCATCACGCACTGCTTCGATGGGCTGACGCGAAGCGGCCGCGTAAGTGGCGATCTCCTGTTCGATCTCTTCGTCCGTGACGCCGATGTTTTCTTCCTCAGCAATGCGCTCAAGCAGAATTGAGCCGCGCAGATCGGCGGTCGCCTGTTCTTCGATCCGCCCGCGCAAGTTTTGCCAATCAATGTCGGCGCTGCGCGGATCAAATCCGCCGCGCATCATGTCGCGCACAGTGGATTCGAGCAAACGTCGTGATTGATGTTCGACGAGACTTTGCGGAACTTCAAATTGATGTGCATCAGTTAATGTATTCATCAGGTCAGCGCGCAAGCGATTGTCGGACTCCGCTTTCGCGCCCAATTGCAGACTCTCGCGGATGCGTTCGCGCAAAGCGGCAAGCGTTTCGGCTTCGCCCTCACCGACGCTCTTCGCCCATTCATCATCAAGCGCGGGCAACTCCTGCAAGCGCACCGCAGTAATCCGCGCCGTGTATTCAACTGTCTTCCCCGCTAAGCCCTGTGCGTTAAAATCCTCCGGGTATCTAACGGTAAAAGTTTTTACATCATCAGGGCGCGCTCCCGTAAACTCCCGGTTGAAATCTTCAAGCACGTGTTCGCCGCCGAGCGCCACGTCAACGTCGTCCGCTTTGATCGGTTCATCCGACGGCGGATCAAGGAAGCGACCCTCGAAGCTAACCGTCACCGTGTCGCCCGATTGTGCGGGGCGATCTTCGACGGGCACAAGCGAAGCGTTCGATTCGCGCAGCTGCTTAACCACTTCTTCTACGTCTGCGTCCGTGACGGGACGCACGCGGCGCGCAACCTCGACGTTCTTATACTCGCCGAGTTTGACTTCCGGCAGCACTTCAACGTGCGCGTGAATTGCGAGCGGCTTGTCTCCTAAACTCTCAAGCCCCTCTTCATTGTCGAGATGAACGTCCGGTTCACCAATTACGTCTAACGCGCTTTCCGTGATCGCGTCCGAGACAGCCTGCGGCACGAGTTCACGCAGCACGTCGCTTCTAATCTCATTCTTATAACGTTGGCGCACAACCGAACGCGGCGCGCGCCCCGGTCGAAATCCCGGCACGCTCGCCTGCTGCGCGTAAACGTCGCTTACACGGTCGTACTCGCGCCGCACGCTCTCAGCATCAATCTCAATACGCAGTTCCTTCCTAGTCGGCGAAACATCAATTAATTCAGTATTCATTAAGACGCATGTGCCCGCCGTTCTCTTAAGGAGAGTTTCGGACGGGCATCCTTTCCTTATTAAAGATTAACTGTTGATTAAATTCGACATCATCAAAGTTTGAATGCGAAAGGGGGGACTCGAACCCCCACCCCTTACGGGACTGCGTCCTAAGCGCAGCGCGTCTGCCGTTTCGCCACTTTCGCAAAAGATGCGGAGATGATACTTCTTATCGTTCACAAAAAAACTGATTGCAGATTTTATTACAGATAGACACAGGCGTCCACATGACACAACTGCCGGTGAGGAAGGTATATGCCAGTGGGCGCGATCAGGCGCTTACGGAGACTGGAACTAAGTTCGTAAACGAAAGAGACGTTTATGCGCAAGGGGCGCGAAGTCGCATTTGAAAAAGGAGAGTTGATATTTAAGGCCAGATTTTACTTGGTAGGTAAGCGCCTCTTCCAGACTAGCATCGGCGTTCGCAAATGCCAGAACTCTCCGGCAAGACTGGTTAAGTTCTATGAGACTCTCATCGCTAAATTCTTGGACTCATTCAAACCTCTTATATCGCCTGTACCTGACCCACGAACTGCTGCCAACGTGCTAATAACGCTAAATTTTGAGTTATCTCGGTGTGTATAGCTGCGGAAATTGCTGGCGAAGGTTTTCCACTTTCGGCAGATCGTTAATCACGATGTAAGGCTCGTCGGGGTGACGAACGGCGTAGTCCTGATGGTGAGCCTCAGCTTGATAGAAAGCATCGAGCGCAGCGACTTGTGTAACAACAGGTCGCGCAAAGACTTTAGCTTCGTTGAGCTGAGCAATGTATGCATCGGCGATGCGCTTTTGCTCTTCGTTAACGTAAAAGATGGCTGAGCGATACTGCGTGCCCGTGTCGGGCCCTTGCCGGTTTAGCTCAGTAGGATTATGCGCAACAGAGAAAAAGATTTTCAGAAGCTGACCATACGAGATGAGGGACGGATCATAAGTGATTTTGACGGCTTCGGCGTGCCCGCTTTTACCCCTGCCAACCATCTCATAATGAGCCGCCTTAGCTGCTCCGCCGGAATACCCGACGACCACGTTAGTGACCCCCTTGACATGCTCAAATACGGCTTCGACGCCCCAAAAACAACCTCCGGCAAGGACGGCCGATTGCTCGCCTTTAACGGTTGCAAGCGGTGCGTCAACGACCGGGTTAGGAAGCGCAACAGCAGTATCAGTCGCAGTGACTGCGTTGCAAGCGAGCGCGGTGCTAAGGAGCAAGGCGGCAAAAACCTGAGTCAGAGAAGAGGACATACGCACCTACCTTTAATAAAGTCTATACCGGATACAATCAATAGATTCGTTTTACGCAGCATTAGTTGTCCTGACATAAAGCCGTCTATGTTCCAACATCCATCAATGTGCCAAGTGCTGCCTGGTATAAGCAGATCGAGAAGTGTAATAACAAAACTGCCTCGACATAACGGTACAGCGAAAAATCATCGGGGCGGAGTCCAATAGCATCTTGTTTATGATTCATCGAAGTAGCCCGTTCATGTTGCTGCGTCAGCAGGTGAAGTTCGTCGCGGAATTGTTCGGGGTCGCCGCATAATGTGAAGTCCGTGCCCGACGCTCTTTCGGCTCAATATAATTTTTCGCAACAGCGCCCGTAAAAGAGCAATCAATCACGGGCGGCGCAAGGTTCCTGTAATTAATCCGTATGGCTCATCGGTCGGCACGAAAATCTCGTTTTTGGTTTCCAAGCCGAACGGCGTCAGGTTCATTGCAATGTGATGCTGGTTTGGCATCCGTATGGTTATCTCTTCAATACGGTCGCAGGCATCGAGGGCGCGCCGTCCCATTTCGTAGAGCGTTTGTTGAACGCTCAGACTCCTGTGCGTGGCGAAAACTTCAAGCATGATGTTGCGCACGGCATCATAAATTTTGTTGAAGTCCGGGTTGTCCTCGCCGTAAGCCCACGTTGCTTCAATAGCGGTGGCGAAGATGCGATCACGAGTTTCCGGTAGCGTTGTGTATTCGTCGCGCACAAAGCCCCAGAATTCCGAATTCGTTGTTTTCAGCACCACAAGGTTTTCGATGCCGGATTGGATGGATGTGTTCTCGCGCGTCGCCTTCACTACTGCGGAGCGTCGTTCGTTGCCCGCACTCGTAAAGGCATGAGGATGTTCATTGCCGTTTAGCACGACGCGATTCCACAGCGACTCGCGCAGTTGTACGGTTGCCTGAGATATCTGTTCGTATCTCTTCAAAAAGTGCTTGGCGAGATGGTTTGCAAACGACTCGATACTGTCGAGCGGATGCTGTGCGGCGAGCGCATATACGGTATTTTTCATCGAGTCCGTCGCCACTACTTTGCTGTTGTCGCCGCTCATATATGTTTCGGAGAAGTCGCCTTCAAGCTCGATGTTGACGCTGATCTCTTTGACTTCCTGATGATCCGGCTGGCGAATAATTTTCGTCAGTCGAACTTCGGATTTGCCATAGGCGTTGTGAACCAGAAGGGTGGATGGCGCGCTCGTCATAAACATTAATCTCCGCGAGTGTTACGAAGCCTACGAACCGGAGCTAACCTTGTGGCGCTCCTTCATACCTGAAGCAACTGGCGGCGGTTATCCATGATTTTGGCGAAAGATCGGCTTCGGACTTCTTCAAGGCTTAATCCGGTTGCAAGGACATCTTCTTCGGTGATCGCGCCACAATTCAAGGCTCTAAGAAAATAGTTAAGAAGCCCTTGTCCGGTGGCGGCATCATCAAATACATTGCCAACCAGTGTCGCCTGCGCAGCCTTCTCCATAAAGTTTTTCAAACGCTCGGAGGCATCTTCAAAGCCTTCCAGAAAGAAGGCATAACAGGCAGCATAACGGACGGGCAACTGCGCGGGATGCAAATCCCAACCTTGATAAAACCCATGCCGCAGTGAATGCCTTGTATGATCGTATGCCAGCTTCCAAGCTTGATGCACTGCCTGACGATTTTCTCGTAACTGATCATCGGTTAATTTATCTCCCGCGCCTGCGCGGTGCGGCGCTACGGGCAAAGCGTTAGTCGCGCCGTCTGACAGCCAGACTCCGGTTCCGGCAAGCGAGACTTTCATTACGTGGCGCGCAAAATCGCATGAAGGATGATCCATGGTCTGGTAGGCGGCAGTGATGCTACATGAAGCCGTGTAATCGTAAGTCCCAAAGTGTGCCGCGACACATCGGTTTTGCGCGGCGGCAATGATAGCCGGGATTGCGACTTCGCCTCGTGTGTTGAAGATGGATTGAGTGGTCTCAATCATAATCTCCATCTTCAACGATCCGGCGGCTAAAGAAGCGTTTGTTTCTAACAACCCAAACAGTTCAACAAGAGCGGCAGCCTGCTCAGGGCTAGTT
>JACDAW010000050.1 GCA_013695245.1 Pyrinomonadaceae bacterium
CATTCGTTCCATGCGCGCTCAAGAATGGTCAGGGTCGGCGTGGTCACAAGACGGCGCGATTATAAAATATTTCGCGTTTTTTCGCACGCTTCCGTTTTCAAAGAGCTTCCGGCGATTGTAATAAGGGAGAAAAGGGCCGTCGCTCTCGCTGATTCTCTTCCCCTTGAAAATAAACTTCTCCGCGCGTCGTCGGCGCACGCTGGGAGGTTTCCTTTAACGGTTGCTGTGAATGCTCACGCGGATGATGTACAGATAGCTTGTTACCGCCCGCACAAGTTAGACGACCGGCGATTGAGAATTTTGCGTAAAGGGATTGGGAGCGAAAACTGGAAAGAAGCTTTAAGTCGTAAGCGACAACGCACGGGAAACGATTCGGACGAGTGTTTATAGTTGTCAACTTCCTAATGTGCCAAAAAGGTATTAGCTGACTTGGGTGCGGATAATATGCAAACTTGGCGTATTATCATGCAGTATGCGGTAAAACATGCGTTAGACATCCTACTTGGAAGCTGAGATTTATGTACGAAGATTGGGAATTTGAAAGATGGGAAACCCCAGTTTCTAATGAGCGTCTTCTATCAATGGTGTCTCTCATTGATGACAGCGAGATACTTACGATTGTTATTGATGGCTTGCCTAATAAACGCATCCGCTTCGTTTTTACAGATTATCCAGCGTATCGAAATATTCAGGAGCTTTATCGAACGGAATTATGGAACAAGTTATATCGAAAGAATCTTGGCATCACTTTGATAATACCGAAGTCTGAATGGATAGAGTCGTTCAGGCAGAGTAAAGAGTTGCTTGACGTTTATCACCCTAATGCGGTTCATTATATGATTTGTACAGATGATGGTTGCGTAGAAGTGCTGTCTAATGAACCGCCAGAGATTACAGAGATAGGAATTGATTCTGAAGAGGGCGCAGATTATGAATCGCCGGATATTTAACAAGTCATTCGAGCGGACGGCGAGTTAGCGTGCCTGTCATCTGCGTTGTGTAGTTTCTTTGACGCGGTCTTTAGCGGTTGTGCAGCCCTTCAAATTTTGGCGTTGTGCCTCTTAGCTCCAAGTATCTTGCAAAGAATAAATTAACATATTAATATACGTGCAGAACACGTGCAGGAGAAATGAGAATGCAGAAAAAGCTGACGATCACAGTAGATGAACGGGTTTATGAAGGGCTGCATAGCGTTATTGGCAGAAGGAACATAAGCCAGTTTATTGAGTCGCTTGTTCGTCCTCATGTTATCAACAGCGAATTGGAAGCTGCTTACCATCAAATGGCACAAGATGAGAGGCGCGAGTCGGAAGCGTTAGAATGGGCGGAAGCGACCATCGGAGACGTGAGCAATGAAGCGCGGTGAGGTTTGGTGGGTAAACTTCGACCCTTCTGTTGGTGGAGAAATTCAGAAAGAAAGACCAGCCGTAATCTTGAGCAACGATGCCTCGAACAAACATCTGAATCGCGTGCAAGTCGTTCCGCTTACCAGCAGCGTTGACCGTCTTTATCCGAGTGAGGCTTATGTGATGTTGAACGGGAAACAAAGGAAGGCTTTAGCCGACCAGCTTACGACGGTCAGTAAAATACGTTTGTCGAACATGGAAGGAAAACTGTCGAACGCAGACATGAGGAAAGTGGAGCAGGCAATTAAAATCCAGCTAGGGTTGTAACCTAATGGCGATGCACAACAAGTCATTCGAGCTGACCTCTTAACTTCGACATCCATAACCTCACAGAACGATTCAATATGAATTACGCCGTTGATGCCATGAACGCTGATGGTTGGCAACAAGTACGCTCCATTTATCTTGAAGGCATTGCTACCGGCGACGCCACTTTTGAAACGAAAGCCCCGTCGTGGGAAGAATGGGACGCCGGGCATCTCCGTGACGCGCGGTTGGTGGCACGAAACGGAAACGATGTTTTGGGCTGGGCGGCTTTGAGTCCGGTGTCGAGCAGGTGCGTGTATGGCGGCGTGGCAGAGGTGAGCGTGTATGTGAGCGAGAAAGGGAGAGGTAGAGGCGTCGGGCGCGTTTTACTTGAGGCGCTGATTGAGGAGTCGGAGCGAAACGGGATTTGGACGCTGCAGGCGGGGATATTTCCAGAGAATGTGGCGAGCGTTGGATTACATCTGCGGTGCGGCTTTCGTGAGGTTGGAAGACGTGAGCGGATCGGAAAGTTAAACGGTGTGTGGCGCGACACGCTGCTCTTTGAGCGGCGGAGTAAAAGCGTTGGAATGTTTTAAGAGCACTCTATAAGGGCAAGCAGGATTACGATACAACTTCGTCCGGCACTGAGAATTTTAGTTGCGATTCTGTTCATCGTCGCAGGCGTGTTGCATTTCGTGATACCGGAATTCTATTTGAAGATTATGCCGCCCTTTCTTCCTTTTCATCTGGCGTTAATTTATATCAGTGGCTTTTTTGAAATTTTAGGCGGCGTCGGCGTTCTCGTCCCGCGTGTTCGCACACTGGCCGGATACGGCTTGATTCTGTTGCTCATCCTCGTCTTTCCCGCCAACATTTACATGCTCTATAACAACATCGAACGCGAAGGATGGACGCTGTTTTCGTTTCTACTCGTTTTGCGTTTGCCGTTGCAGTTAGTTGTTATCTGGTGGGTTCGTTGGTGTACGAAAGAAACTCAAACGCAAGCTCGCAGCAATTAACCGTTATGAGCCGAGATGGGCGCGCAAGAATCGCAGCATGACAGGCTGGACGATTTGCGCGCCCCAGCCGTTGAAATTGTAATCGAAACCGTGTTGCGCGTAAGGAATGAGAAGGCTTTCGTGCGGCGCGTTTGCTTCGTCTAAGACGCGCGCCAGCCGCTCCATGTTCTCACGACGCACAAGTTGATCGCGCCCGCCGTGAATGAGTAGCGTTGGCGGAGCGTTTGAATTGACATATGTGACGGGCGATGCGGAATCGTAAATGCTTGGCGCGGTTTGCGGAGTGCCGCCTGTGAAGCGGCGCAGCGTTGCAGGGCCATCAATCACGCGCTCGTTAGCCGGATTGTCGTATGCCCAGCGCAGATCGGTCGGGGTGTAGAAAGCGACGACGGCTTGCACGTCCGCGACGACTTTATGATCAAGCGCATCATCGTCTTCAGAGTTAGGGCATGTTGTGACGAAGGATTGATCGTCATGTGCGTAAGCCGCGAGCAGAGCGAGATGCGCTCCGGCGGAGCGACCCAAGAGTGCGATGCGCTGGGCATCAATATTCAATTGCGGCGCATGGCGTTTTACCCACCGCACCGCGCAACACACGTCGCTGGTCGCCGTCTGCCAATTCGGTTGCGGCGCAAGCCGGTAATCAACGTCGAATACGGCGTAGCCTTGCGCTGCCAGCCAACGATTCCATTGCGGAAAATCGCCCCGCGCGCCGCCGTTCCACGAACCGCCGTGCACCACGATGATCGCCGGGCGCGAAGGCGAAGACATTGTTGCAGCGACTTCCGACGCGGGAGCATAAAAATCGAGTTGTAAAGCTTGCCCGCCGGAAGTTGAGAAGGTAAAAATTTGCGGCGAAGCTGATTGTTTTATTCTCGATCCTAACAAGTAACGGGAAAGCGATAAATGCACGTCGTTTGCTTTCGCCACTTTGTGGGCGACGAGCGGCGGGTAACACGCAAACGCAACTGCCAGCAATCCGAGCACAACGGCGACGATTCCCTGCCAGCTTCTTCCGCGCTTAAGGGGAATTAGACCGAGCAACGCGCCCACCAATCCTAAAGCTCCGAACCATAAACTCCACTCGCTTGCGCCGACCGCGACAAGCCACAGAAAAGTGTGCGCTGCCGGAACGACGATCCACATCGCTACGAGCAGCGCAAAAGTGCTGATAGACAAAGATAGCGGTGCAAGTTTCGAGCGCGGAGGAATAAACGTTTCCGGCGTATGTTTCACAAAGACTGCGCCCGCGCTCTACTCTATCGTTTGGTTTGTAAAAATGTTTTTATCAATCCGCGCCGGATCGCCGATCACGACGAAGCGCAGGTTGCGCATGTATTGACGTGCGACGCGCTGCACATCCGCCGGACTCACAGCGCGCAACTTTGCGATGTAATCGAGCGAGTTGCGCCAGCCGCCGCCGATCAGTTCATACAGGGCGAGTTCGGCCGCCTGCGCCGCGTTCGTCTCTTCTCCCATGTAATACGTCGTCAGATATTGCTGCATCTGCGCCGCAATATCGCTTTGATCAGTGCGCTCGTTCTGCAAGCGATAGATTTCGCCAAGCATAACTTTAACGGCTTGATTGGCGTCAACGGCCGTTACATAAATGCCGCCAATGTTTGCGCCTTGACTGCGCAGGAAAGCATCCGGCGCGTATGAGAGATTGCGTCGCAAGCGCACTTCGGTAAAGACGCGGCTTTGCAAAATCGAAGATGCCACGCGCATCGGATAGATGTCAGGATTGGTCAAAGACGGCGCGGCGAAAATTCCTTGCACATAGTTTGTCGGAATCGGGCGCGGCGTAATGTCAACCGTCTGCGCGGTGAATGAGAGTTGCGGCGTCGGTTCACTACGATATTCGCCGCGCGGTAAACGCCCGAACGAGGTGTTGAGACGCTCGCGTAAGGTGGCAGCGTCTAAATCGCCGACGATCACGAGCAGCAGACGCGAAGTCTGCATCATCTGCGCGTGATAGCGACGCAAATCTTCCGGCTTCAAGCGGCTCACGGATTCGCTTGTTCCCTCTGGATCATTTAAGTAAGGATGCCCGGCGTAAGCGACGCGCGCCTGTAGCAATTGCAAAAAGGCATCCGGCGTGTCCGCTTCGCTTTGCAGACCGATCAGAGTGCGATTCTTGATGCGCTCAAAGTCGTCTTGCGCAAACGTCGGGCGGAGCGCAACGTCCGTAAAGATTTCCCATGAGCGGTCGAAGTTGCGGCGCGTCGTGCCCATCGAGAGCACCGAGTAATCGTAGTTTGAGCCGGAACTAATGGTGGTGCCCATGCGCGCAAGTTCGCGGCGCAACTGTTCGCGCGGAAACTTCTGGCTCGCCTCCGTCGCCACGTCAAGCATCAAGGGTTCGATTCCGGCGTTAGCGGCCGTTACGTTACGCGAACCGCCACGCAAGAATAATCCGGCGACGACTGACTGACTGCCCGCGCGCCGCTTAACGAGCACCTTGAGGCCGTTGATGTCCAACTCGGTAATGAGCGCGGCGTTCGTCTCCGCGATCCGGCGGTCGGAAGCAGTTTGAAGTTGCGTTTTGCCCTGCGGCTTTGCTGAAGATTCCTGTTGGGCGAGAGCGCTCACCGGAGCGATTCCGGCAAACAGCACCAGCAAGAAAATGAAGACGAATTGCGGTGAACGTAGATTGAAGTTCTTAATCATGAAGTTATACGCGATGATTTTTTTACAATGGCGCGGGAGTCGTCTCTTTAATTATACGCTAAATTTACAAATCGCTTCTTAGCGCCCGATCAAATCTTCCGGCGTGAGGCGTGAGCTTTGCGCGGCTTCATCGGACATCAAAGCGAGTCCGACATGCGGCTTGCCTTGAATATAGTTTGTGACGTAGCGACTGATGTCGGCGCGCGACGTGCGGCGCAAGTTCGCGTGATAGCCGCGAAAATAATCAAGCCCGGTTGAAGCCCACCAGAACGAAAGCGTGTGCGCATAGCTGCTTAACTTTTCACGCGAGTAAAGGTCTTCGGCTTCAAGCAATGCCTTCGCACTCTCAAGTTGCTCGTCCGTATAATAACCGGGTTCATTAAAGCGCTTGATCTCATCGTATATCGCTTGCACGGCGGCGCGCGCTTTGTCAGGTGTGCTTTGCACCGTGATCGTGATGGGGCCGACGTTGCGCTGCGTTAAATAGAGAACGCCGACGCCGGAGACAAGTCCTGAATCTACGAGCGCGCGTTGAAAACGTGAATCAGGTTGTTGAAGGATGAACGAGAACACGTCCGCCGCGTAGGTCGCCGCGTTGTCCTTGCCGATTGAGGGGCCGTGCCAGCCGAGTTGGATGACGACGTTCTGCACGGGCTGGCGAATGATCGCGCCTTCGCTTTTCGGAAGCGGCGGATGTTCGGCGGGCGGAAATTTAACGAACGGGTCTTCCGATTGTTTCCAATCGCCAAACAGATCGGTCGCCAATCGAAACGCCGCGTCAGGACTCGCGTCGCCCGTGACGATGAGCGCCGCGTTGTTTGGAATGTAATAGCGACTTTGAATCAGCCGCATTGTGTCAGTCGTAGCTTTGGAGACGGTCTCGCGGTTGCCGCCCGGATTCTTGCGGCTCGGATACTTGTAGAACAGGCGGTCGTTCATCGCGCGCCCCAGATAGCCGTAAGGATTCGATTCGCTGCGGTCGAGTTCGCCCAAAATGGCTTGGCGTTCCTGCTCGAATTGTCGTTCGTCAAAGAGCGGGTAGCGCGCCGCGTCGCGCATAAAGCGCATGGCGATGCCGATGTTTGGAGAAGTCGTCGTGAAGTAGTAATTAACGAGTTCGGTCGAAGTCTCGGCGTTGAAAACCAACCCGATCTGATC
>JACDAW010000063.1 GCA_013695245.1 Pyrinomonadaceae bacterium
GTGTAAGCCACAAGCACGTCGCCCGTTTGCACCTGAATCGTTTCCTGCTCGTAGCTGCAACTCTCGAATATTCCGCTCACAGGCCCGCCCGTCGTCAGCAGGCTCGCGGGATTTTTTGCAACTGCGCTCATCTGCGCTTCACGACGAACTACCTGCGTTGTAACGCCTTCGGCCGTCGCCACTGAAACCGCCTCCTGCGCCACGTTTGCGCGCACGAGCATCGGTGGATTGTGCCCGGCGTTGACGTAAGTAAAAGCGCGATCTTTTTCGTCGAATTGCGCGTAGAAAAATGTCGCGTAGCTGTTGGCGGCCGTTGATTCAAACAGCAAAGCGTTCATCGAAGTAACAAGGTCGGTCAGACAGCCGCGCGCCGTCTGCACATGGCTTCTAAGCGAAGCTTGCACGATTGACATCAAGAGCGCGGCGGAGATGCCTTTGCCTGCCACGTCTGCGACGGCGATGCCGATCTGCGAGTCGCCGATTTTGATAAAGTCATAATAATCTCCCCCGACGCCGCGCGCCGGAATGCACACGCCAGCGAGTTCCAACCCTTCGGTTGCAGGCAGGCGTTGCGGGAAAAGTCGCTGCTGCACTTCGGAGGCGATCTCAAGTTCGTGCCTTAAACGTTCCTCTTCGGCTTTGCGCGATATGAGTTGCGCGTTCTCTAACGCTAAAGCCATCTGCCAGACGACGGATTGCAATACGCTGCGGTCTTCGCCGGAGAACGGCAGGTCGCCGAGCCGCGGCCCCAGCGCGACGAAGCCGAACAGTTGCTCTTTGGTTGCGATAGGCAGGATCAACTGCGCGCGAATACGTTGCATGATTTCGTTTTCACGCGCGCGCGATTCGTTCTCGCCTGCGTCTGCCGAAACGAGCGCGCGCGCGGATGAGTTAGCATCGTCGAAATTCACCGCGAGCGGTTGCCCGGATTCGCGCAAGCGTTGGATGATGAAAGCGTCAACCGGCAAGCTTAACCCTTCGCAGGCGCTGACGGTCGCATGACTCGCTTCAACGTATTGCGCGGCCGTTGCGCAAGCGTATTCCTTCGTTTTCTCGTCATACAAAAAGACGGCGATTGATTCGGTTTGCAGCGAGTCTTGAATCTTCGCGCTGACGAGCCGCGCCATCTCAGGAGGGTCGGTCATCGTGCGCAAAGCTTCGCCGAGTTCGGCGAGAATTTGTTGCGCGTTGTAAGCGCGGCGGAAGAAGCGACGGTCAATGACGGGCGAGATCACGCGCGTGTGAATCGCCCTCGTTAAAGTCCAGACGATGATCGCTACGACGCCGGAGATGACACCGACGCTGCGCCCGCTCATCGGATTATTGCGAAAGAGCGCGTCCATCAAAAAGAACATCACAACGCTTACCGTCATAACCTCCAGTGCGACCGAACCGCGCGCGACGAAGAGGTAACGAATGCCGCGCCGGATGATCAAGCTGACGGGAATCACTTGATGGCGCGCGATGGCGTAAGCGAACGAGAGCGGGAACAGCAGAAATAAACCGACGATAATGAAGTTGAGCCACAGCAACGTGCTTGTGCTGATTCGGTCGGTTCCAAAAACGCTGAAGAGAATAGTAAACAGCACCAACGGCAGAAGCCCGACGAATCCGCCGACAACGACAATGCGCATCTTTCGCCGCGCGATGTTGCCCGCCTGCCGGTAATTGAGAATAAGGGCGAGCAACCCGCCGACGATTGTGAGTAGCGCGAGGAGCGAGAAAATTATACCGTGCGCGTATGTTATAGAACGCAATGCTTGCGCGCGTTGCGGCGCAAACGAGTGGAGCGCGGTAACAATAGCGTCATACGGAATAATTAGAACGAGAAACGCGAGGTAAGCGTAGAGCGGCAATCGCGGGAAGCGGCGAAGGGACGGCGAAGGTTCGGGGAAGATCAAAAAGAAATGAAAGAAGACGGGAAAGAAAAGAACCGATGGAATGCCGACTGCCTGCGCGAGAAACGCCACCCAACCGGGAAGTCCGATTGACAGAAAATTTGAGAACACGATGGCGCACAAACCGAATAACAAACCGAGCATCCACGCAAGCGTGTCGTGTGGCTTAAGGATGAAAACGGCAAGCCCGATCAGAAAGAAGACGAGCGGCAGAATTACTCTCGCCGTAAAGATAAGCGCCAGCGCGCCGGGCGGGAGCGGCGCGGTGCGCAAAGCATAATCTTTGATTTCGCCGTTGCGCCGGATGCGCAAGGTGTAAGCGGTTCCGGCTTCGAGCGGCTGAATGAATTGGACGATCTCCTCGGCGCTCTTAATTTCACGATTGTTTAAGAGCACGATCTCATCGCTTGCGCGCAAATCCTTCGCCGGGCCGTCGGGCATCACGGCGCTGATCTTTAGGCGGTCGCCATCGCGCCGCACCAACCATCCCGGCGTGCTCTTCGGAAGCAAAGCGAAGAGTTGGTAAAATCCCAACCCCATGTAGAGAAGGACAACGGCGAAAAACACCGCGCTCAAGAATGTTCGTCTGCTCATGCCGACTCCCGTCGTCGAGTGTTCACAACATAATACTGAATTTCAAAGGAAAAAGTTGCGAAAGAGAAGTCGAACATTCCGAAAGGCGAAAGGGCAGTCGTTCGCTACGCAACGATTGAAACCGGATGCTCACACGATTGCCGCAAATCACGGCACGCGCAACCTCAACTTGACAAGAATCTTTTGATGATTAGAATTAGAGACTCGAAAGCGGGAGTAACTCAGTGGTAGAGTGCGACCTTGCCAAGGTCGAAGTCGCGAGTTCAAATCTCGTCTCCCGCTCCAAATTTTTCGCGTTTTAGTCAACGCCGAAAGGTCAAGCGTCAATCCAACCGCCGTAGCGGAATGATGCCTGACCTTTTTTGCTTAACTAAACTTGAAAAATATTACCAATGCCGCACGAGAAATTTCCCGTTCGAGTTTCAAACTTGAGCTTTATTCGTTTATCTTGATTCTATCTTTTCCGAGAAACATTTTATGACAAAGAAGTTTCTAATTACGTTTCTGATTTGCGTTTTCGTTCTAACGTCTCTTATGCGGCTTCCCGTGCGCGCAGATGAAGGCATGTGGACGTTCAACAACGTGCCGCGTGCCGAAATAAAACGTAAATATAACTTCAACGTCACCGACGAATGGCTGCGCAAAGTCCAACTCGCTTCAATTCGTTTCAATAACGGCGGCTCAGGCTCGTTCGTCTCTTCAGAAGGATTGGTTTTAACCAACCACCACATTGCGCAAGACACGCTCGCCAAACTTAGCACGCCCGAAAACGACTTAGTGAAAAACGGTTTTCTCGCACGCACGCGCCTCGACGAACGCAAAGCCCCCGACCTCGAACTCAATGTTTTAATCAGCATCGAAGATGTAACGGCGCGCGTTAATAATTCAACGCGCGAGGGAATGGCTGCGGCGGAAGCGAACGCTGCGCGCACCGCCGAGATCGCGCGCATCGAAGAAGAATCTCTAAAAGCGACAGGCTTGCGCAGCGACGTTGTCACGCTTTATCAAGGCGGTCAATACAATCTCTATCGCTACCGACGCTACACGGACGTGCGCCTCGTCTTCGCTCCCGAAGGGCAAGCCGCCTTTTTCGGCGGCGACCCGGACAATTTCAATTACCCGCGCTTCAATCTCGACATGGCGCTTTTCCGCGTCTATGAAAACGACCAACCGCTTCGCGTTGAAAACTATTTCAAATGGTCAACCGCTGGCGCGAAGGCGGGCGAACTCGTTTTCGTTCCCGGCAATCCCGGCTCAACCCAGCGTCTCAACACAATGGCGCACCTCGAATTCTTGCGCACGCTCGGTCTGCCCTTTCAGATCAAATATCTCGAACGCCGCCGCGCGCTTCTGCAAAGATACGGCGCGCAAGGGACGGAACAGCGCCGCCGCGCCAATGAAGAAATCTACAGCATCGAAAACTCTCTAAAGTCGCTGCGCGGTCAAGTCGCAGGCTTAAACAACAAACAGATCATGCGGCGCAAGCAAGGAGAAGAACAAACTCTGCGTCGCACGGTTGCAAGCGATGCGCGCAAACAAAAAGAGTACGGCGACGCATGGGACGCTATCTCGCGCGCGCGCCTTTCTCTAAATTCCTATGAACGCGAAAGAAGATTTCTCGATTCGGCGTGGGGATTTAATTCCACGCTCTTTAACTTCGCGCGCACCATCCTTCGCCTCGCCGACGAATCCGGGAAGCCTAACGCCGCGCGCCTCCCCGAATACACCGACGCGCGCCGCAAATCTCTCGAACTCACGCTTTATTCTCCTGCGCCTATTTACGAAGATTTGGAGCAAGCCAAACTCGCCGATTCATTAGCTTTCATGCGCGACGAACTCGGCGCAAATAACCCGCTCGTCCGCAAAGTTCTCAACGGCAAAACGCCCGAAGCGCGCGCTGCCGAACTCATTGGCGGCACACGCTTGAAAGATGTCGAATATCGCCGCCAGTTTGCGCAAGGAGGAAGCGCTGCGATCCAATCTTCCAATGATTTAATGCTGCAACTTGCACGCGCGATTGATGTCGAGGCGCGCGCGATTCGCACGCGCTACGAAGACGAAGTCGCCAACGTCGAGCGCACGGCTTACGCGAAAGTCGCGCGCGCAATCTTCGACACGAAAGGCACAAGCGTCGCGCCCGATGCGACATTCACCTTGCGCCTCGCCTACGGAGTTATCAAAGGCTATGAGGAGAACAGCAAACAGATCGCGCCCTTCACAACCTTCGCCGGACTCTACGAACGCGCCGCCGCGAACGGCAATCGCCCGCCCTACGATCTTCCCCCGCGCTGGATCGAACGAAAACAGAATTTGAATCTACAAACGCCCTTCAACTTCATCACCACCGCCGACACCATCGGCGGCAATTCCGGTTCGCCCATCATTAACACGCGCGCCGAACTCGTCGGACTCAATTTCGACCGCAACATTCACGGCTTAGTCGGCAACTTCATCTACGACGAAACGCAGAAACGCAACATCGGCGTTCACTCACGCGGCATGATCGAAGCCCTGCGCCACATCTACGGAGCAAACGAACTCGCCGACGAACTAACAAAATAGGGCGAGAAGAGAGCGAATGAAATTTCCCGCTTAAAGAATGTTAGCAAAGCAGAAGCGCGCGTTGAAGACTGCGCGCGCGCTCTGTTACAATACGCGCAAATCAAATGGCGGCGTAGCCAAGTGGTAAGGCAGAGGTCTGCAAAACCTTTATTCGTCAGTTCGATTCTGACCGCCGCCTTCAATGGA
>JACDAW010000091.1 GCA_013695245.1 Pyrinomonadaceae bacterium
CTACCAGGGCTTGCAGAAGCTGCATGAAAAGAGCAAGACGCCACGGAAGAAGCCGCGCAAGAGCGAGTTGACCGACGAGCAGAAGCAAAGCAACCGAGAGTTAGCGCGTCGGCGAGTCGCGGTCGAGCATGTGATCCGCTGCTTGAAAATCTTCCGCATTCTGGCGGAGCGTTATCGCAACCGGAGGAAGCGATTCGCAATACGCTTCAACTTGATTGCCGGGCTGCACAACTTTGAACTCAGCCTTGGCTAATCACTTTTGCAAGAGGTCTATTAATGCAATCCGAGTTCTTCTGAACATTAAATTCGCTATCTGCTTAAGTCTAACTCAGCCACCTAACAAACATCTTCTCCGCCGATTACAATGTTGATTATCTGAAGCTCAAGCTTTAAAGCGTGAAGTTGAAGCTGATGAATCCGGTGACGCGCACGGGGCGTCCGTCAACAATCGTCGGGCGGAACCGCCAACGCCGCGCTGCATCTTCGGCCGCGCGCCGCAGCAGGTCGGGGCCGCTCGCGCGCTGCACTGTTTCGACCGCGCCGCGCTCGTCCACAACGAGATAAACCGTCACAACGCCTTTCAGATTTCGTTCACGCGCAAGTTGCGGATAGGAGGGCGCAACCCGTTGCGTCGCTTTCTCAACCAGCGAGCCGACGTTTAACAGTTGCCCGCTCACGCCCGTCGCGTTTGTGGAAGGAGTTTGCGCGGACGGATTAGGGGCGGCAGCAGTAGATGAACTTTCGTTGGCAGGTGTGTTTACCGCTTGATTTGAATTGCTTTGGGTTGTCGTCGGAGTTGATGAAGAGTTGCTTGTAGGCGTCGCACTTTGGGTGTTTGCTGACGCAGTATTGGAAGCATTCGCGCGGGACGACGAACTTGTTCCTGCGCGAGACGAAAGGCGCGCGTCAGGAGCGGCAAGGCGCTGACGGGCATCGGCCACTTCGCGTTGCCAGAGAGCGCGGTCAGCGTCTGATCTCGCTAGCGTCGTGCGCACTCCCGCCGCGTCTTCGAGAAGCGCGCTTGCGTCCATGTTGCGCGGATTCTCGCTGCGAATGCTCCGCGCCTGCTCTACGACGCGCTCTAAGAGAGAGCGCATTTGATCAACGTCGGTACGTGCTTCCGCCGCCAAATCACTGCCCGTGATGTCGAGGCCGTAAAGACGATAGCGTTCAAGGTGTTGGCGCACGCTGTTGAGAGTTTGTCCGGCGAGCGCGAAAAAGGCGCGCGTGGCGTTTTCGTTCTGCGCATTTCTCATCTTGAATGCTTCGTCGAGCAGCGTCCCGGCGCGCGCGTAATCTGTTTGTTCGAGGTAAACGCTCATCAGCACCACGCGCACCACGTCTCGCACGGCGTTGTCAGTAGAAGCCGTGCGCAGAGTTTCCAGATCGCGCGCTGCCGCGTCTAAGTTTCCTATGGCAGCGAGCGAACGCGCGCGGGCGAGGCGACGCTGCATATCGTCAACGGTTGCGGTCTGGTTTTGCGCCACAACGAAATGCGATGCCGCGAGAATCAGCGCGCCACACAGAAACAATTTATTGAATTTAGATTGTATGGCAGCCGGATAATTGCTTCTCTCCATAGAAATCTCCGAAAAGCAAAAGCGAGCTTTGATGCTCGCTTATAAAAGAACGTAGAGAATGTTTCGCTATTATGAACTCTTTCACCGCGTTCGATCAACTCGCACGAAAGCATTTTGACTTTCCGGCGTTCGTCGCAAGGCGAGGCTTCTGACTATTCTTTCACGGAAGAAGCGCGCCCGTTCTTTGATCTTCACTTCGTCAAGCGTCAACAAACGGCGGTCGCGCATAACGATGCGTCCTTCGATGCAGACCGTGAGCACATCGGCGGCTTTCGTCGTATAGACGAGTTGCGAGTAGATGTCGTAGTTCGGCGTTTGGTGTAACTCATCTGAATCGAGAACGACGAAATCGGCGCGCTTTCCCGCTTCGAGCGATCCCGTCTCGTTTTCGAGATGAAGAGCGCGCGCACCATTAATGGTCGCCATCTCGAAAGCAACTCGCGCCGGTATGACGCGCGGATCGAAACTTGTAACTTTATGCAATTTCGCAACCGTGTCGATCTCTTCCCACATGTCGAGATCATTATTCGACGCCGCGCCGTCCGTGCCTAATCCCACATGCACTCCCTCCGCAAGCATCTGCGGCACGGGTGCGACGCCGGAAGCGAGTTTCATATTTGATTGCGGATTATGAACCACTCCGACGCCTGCTTGTCGCAGTAGTTTGATCTCTTCAGCGTCGGCGTAAACAACATGCGCGGCGATCACGCGACTATTTAGAAAACCGATACGATTCAAGTAAGCGACAGGTCGCGCACCTTTAGACGCCTGAATATCAGCGACTTCCTTTCTCGTCTCCGCAACATGAATCACAACTGGCGCGTTCCTCTGCACGGATAACGCTTGGACAGCGCGCAGGTGCTCTTCAGAGACGGTGTATGGGGCGTGCGGCGCGAGCGCCGCCGTAATCAATTTATGTCCGCGCCACTTGTCAACGAACCTTCGCACATAGGCCATTGCTTCGATGTTCGTTTTATTGTCCGGCACAGGAAAATCTATGATCGTTTCGCCCAACACGCCGCGCACTCCGGCGCGCGCCGTCTCATCCGCAATTGCATCCTCAAAGTAATACATATCGCAGTAGGTCGTCGTGCCGCCGCGAATCATCTCTGCTAAACCGAGTTGCGTTCCGGCGCGCACAAACTCTTCCGTCACGTTTTTAGCTTCGGCCGGAAAGATATATTTCGTGAGCCATTCGCTCAATTCGAGATCATCGGCGAGTCCGCGAAAGAGCGTCATCGGAATATGAGTGTGCCCGTTGATGAGTCCGGGTACGACGATTCGACCGCGCGCTTCGATGATCTCTTTTGAGTTGTAGCTTGATTCTATTTCAGCGCGCGAACCGACGGCGGCGATGCGACCGTCGCGCACCGCGAGCGCGCCCTCGTTAATGACACGCCTCTCGCCGTCCATTGTTACAATCGTGCCGCCGCGCACGATTATGTCAACCCGCGCGCGTTGTTTCGTGAGAGCAGGCGCAG
Source organism: Pyrinomonadaceae bacterium (assembly GCA_013695245.1). Lineage (GTDB taxonomy): Bacteria > Acidobacteriota > Blastocatellia > Pyrinomonadales > Pyrinomonadaceae > JACCYN01. The sequence goes on from JACDAW010000091.1 coordinate 3,062, forward strand.
ATATTGGCGCGCAAAGAAGAATTAGAACGAGCGTGAATATCAGGGCAGTGTGATGAGGTTTATACATTTCCTATTTAAGGCTTCCTATTTTTTTCGTCGAGGAATCTGGCATCGAAGGCGAGCGGGAAAAGTTCACGCATCTGATGCGTCTCTGTCGCCCCGCTAAGATTTGCGAGCGTCACGGGCAAGTCGCCACAAAACTCCCAGATGATCTGCCGACACGCGCCGCATGGAGGCGTTAATGTTTCAGTGTCAGCCACGACGACGATGCGCTTAAACCCGCGCGCGCCTTCCGACAAAGCCTTCCAGATCGCCACTCGCTCGGCACAAACGGTTAAACCGTAAGTCGCATTCTCGACATTGCAGCCAGTGAAAACGCGCCCGTCATCGGCAACCAAACTTGCTCCGACACGAAACTTTGAAAACTCCGCGACGGCAAACTCGCGCGCGCGTTTTGCGGCTTCAATAAGTTGGTCGTCTTCTGTCACCCTGCGCTTCCTGCCTGCTTTCCCATTATGCTGACAGCCATTGCCAGACGCTCGCGGATTTTGCCGCTCAATAGATCAATGCCGACCGAGTTATTGCCGCCTTCGGGAATAATCACGTCAGCGCATCGCTTCGACGGCTCGACAAACTGCATGTGCATCGGGCGCACTGTCGCCGAGTATTGTTCGATCACGGAATCAACCGTGCGCCCGCGCTCGGCGATGTCGCGGCGCAGACGACGAATAAAGCGAATATCATCCGGCGTATCAACGAATACTTTGATGTCCATCTCATCGAGAAGGCGCTTGTCGGCGAAAATAAGAATGCCTTCAACGATGATGATCGGCTTCGGTTCTACACGCTTCGTCTCACTCTGTCGCGTGTGCGTCTTAAAATCATAGATGGGCAGTTCTACCCGCTCGTTTGCTTTCAGCGCACGCAAATGATCAATGAGCAGATCGTTATCGAGCGCGTCCGGGTGATCGAAGTTGGCGGCGTTACGAAAATCAAGCGGCATTTCGTCAAGATTGCGATAATAAGAATCCTGCTGCAAAAAGACGACTTCGCCTGCGCCAACTGCTTCAAGAATACGCGCTGCAACCGTGGTTTTACCCGAACCCGTGCCGCCACAAATCCCGATCACCATTCTTGAGGATTCTCTTTCCATCAACTCACAAACTTTGAAAAAGCATAAACTTGCAATTGCGATTTAAGCTGACAATCGCGGAATCACGCGGCGCAGCAGTTCGGTAAATTTTTCGCGCACGCGCGCGCCCGTCTCCATCACTTCCGCGTGATTGATCGGTTGGTCGAGCACGCCCGCCGCCATGTTCGTGATGCACGAAATTCCTAACACCTTCAAGCCCATGTGACGCGCCACAATCGCTTCCGGCGCGGTGCTCATCCCAACCGCATCTGCGCCGAGCGTGCGAAGCATCCTGATCTCAGCCGGAGTTTCATAACTTGGGCCGGACAAAGCTGCATACACGCCGCGCCGCAACTCCAAGCCAATCGCTTTTCCTTCTTCTACAGCGATCTCTTGAAAATCACGCGCATAGACTTCAGACATATCAGGAAAGCGCGCGCCGAAGCGGTCGTCGTTCGCGCCGCGCAAAGGATTCGCGCCCATCAGATTGAGGTGATCGCTGATGATCATCAATGCACCTTGATCGAAAGCGAGATTGATGCCGCCCGCCGCGTTTGTCAACAATACCGAGCGCACGCCGAGCGCTCCAAGCACGCGCATCGGAAACGTCACTTCCTCAAATGAATAACCTTCATAATAATGAAAACGCCCTTGCATCGCTGCAATGCTCACACCATTCGTTTTTCCGATTACGAGGCGTCCGGCATGTCCTTCAACGGTTGAGCGCGCAAAGCCGGGGATGTCCGCGTAATCAAGCGCGACTTGCTCTTCAAGTTGATCGGCAAACGCGCCGAGTCCGCTTCCGAGCACAACGGCCGTTCGCACCTCCTCGCCGTAGTGCGCGCGGACGATGCGCGCCGCGTGTTCGGCTCGCTCGTAAAGTATTTCAGGTCTCGAATCTTCAGTCATCATTAATTATACGAAGATAGTTCGTATGTTTAACTCAAAATCCCGGCGATGGTTGCGGTCAGACACGTGGCGACGAAGCCGCCGAGCAGGGCGCGCAGTCCGAGACGCGCGAGATCGGAACGGCGATTCGGGGCCAGTCCGCCGATGCCGCCGATCTGGATGCCGATAGAAGAAAAGTTGGCAAAGCCGCAGAGCGCATAAGTCGCAATCAGAATTGAGCGCGGCTGCAATTGCCCTTGCACGTTCCCGCCGAGCGGCGACATCTTCAAATAAGCGACGAACTCATTGAGCACGAGCTTCGTGCCGAAGAGATCGCCGACCTTCACTGTATCCGCCCAAGGCACACCCATCACATAAGCCAGTGGCGCGAAGACATAACCGAAAATCAAGCCGAGATCGAAATCACGCCCCATATACTGATTAAGCCCGACGATGCCGCCGAACCAACTGAGGATCGCGTTAACAAGCGCGATCAAAGCGATAAATGCGATGAGCATCGCGGCGACGTTGATCGCAAGCTGCATTCCCTCGCCCGCTCCGCGCGATGCAGCGTCAATGATGTTGGCGTCAAGCTTTTCCGTGCTCAAGCGCACCGTGCCCGCCGTATCCGACGTCTCCTTCTCCGGGTAGAGCATCTTCCCGATGAGCAGACTTGCAGGCGCGGCCATGACGCTGCCCGTTAAAAGAAACACGGGATCAATCCCAAGCCCGATGTACGCCGCGAGCACGCCGCCGGAGACGGTCGCCATCCCGCCGATCATGATCGTCAAAAGTTCCGACATCGTCATCGTCTTAATAAAGGGTGCGATCACGAGCGGCGCTTCCGTCTGTCCCATAAAGACGTTCGCCGCGTTTGAGAGCGACTCCGCGCCGCTCGTTTTCATTGTGCGCTGCATGATGAGCGCCATCACATAAACGATGCGCTGCATAATGCCGAGATAATAAAGAATCGCAAAGAGAGATGCGACGAAGATGATCGTTGGCAGAATTTTGAAAGCAAAGATCAAACCGAAACGATTGGCGAAAGCGATTGAATCAGGCATCGTGCGGCTGACGGTTTCGATGTATGCCGGATCGGCCAAACGTCCGAATACAAACTTCGCTCCCTCGTCCGAGAACGCCAATAGCTTCGCAATGCCCTGCCCGATTGTGTTGAAGATTATAAAGCCGATGCGCGTGCGCAAGATAAAAAGCGCAAAGATTATCTGCAACGCGAATCCCCATGCCACCGTGCGCCAAGGAATGCGGCTGCGATCATTCGATGCGAGATAAATAACCGCAAGCATAAGCGCGATTCCGACAAATCCGATCAGGCGCGTGGCGATTGGCACCGGCGTTTCACGCACAATCTCGTGCAACGTCTTTGTCTGCGCCGAAGGCGCGGGCGAAGGACTCGGCGCGGCGGGCGAAGAAATGACTGAAGGACTCGTCGGCGGAGCGTTCGGTTGATCTTGCGCGGCGGCGAGTTGCAATCGCGTGTTTACGTCATCGGTCGTCACGTGCGTGTCGTGGGTGGTGCCTTGCTGCGCTTCTGCCCTGACGTCGTTTAATATGGAAGCTATGGCGAATACAACGCCAAAGATCAAAATGCAAAGGACACTCCAACGTGCGCGAGGCACAACACGGGTGAACTTAAAAGGAATTTTCATTGATTGACGCGCGCCTTCTTAACCGTTGAGAAATAGTGAAGAACGTCTTCAGAAAAGTTGCATATCAGATTCATGCGTATTGACACTACTATAGAGATTTGATTTCTTCCGCTATAGCACGGCTTTAATGAGCTTTTGTGGTGACGGTTTTTCCTCTGAAAAGCGAAACGCCGCGCGCAGCATTTGTTTGGCTTCATCGAGTTTTTCCGCGCCATTATAGTGAATTCGCAAAAGCGACTCGCCACACCGCACCGTGTCGCCAATTTTCTTATTCAACACAATCCCAACTGCCTTGTCCACTTCATCTTCAACGCGCACACGACCCGCGCCGAGCAACATACTTGCGACGCCGATCATCTCCGCCTCGATTTTCGCAACATAGCCATTGCTTTCGCTTAACAAATCTTCTTCATGCGCGGCGGGCGGCATTCGCGTGTAGTCATCAATAACGCCAGCATCGCCGCCTTGCGCTTCAATTAACTCGCGGAATTTCTCAAGCCCTGCGCCCGTCTCTAAAAGATTTCGTACAACATCGCGCGCGTCTTCAATTTCCTTCTTCACTTCTCCGGCAATGAGCATCTGCGCGGTGAGTTCGATGCTGAGTTCGGTTAGATCACGCGGGCCGCGACCGCGCAGAGTCTCGACGCATTCGATCACTTCGAGGCGATTCCCGACAGCGCGTCCCAGAGGTTGATTCATATCCGTGATCAGCGCAACCGTGCGCACGCCCGCGCCGCGCCCGATTCCCACCAATGCCTCCGCCAAAGCCTTCGCGTCCGTCTCGCTTTTCATAAACGCGCCGCCGCCCGTCTTCACATCAAGCACAAGCCCGTCTAATCCTTCCGCCAATTTCTTGGACATGATCGAAGCGGAGATGAGCGGAATGCTTTCAACCGTCGAAGTGACATCGCGCAGGGCGTAAAGCTTTTTATCGGCGGGCGCGATTGTTCCGGTCTGTCCCATCATCGCGTAGCCGATGCGTTCGAGCGTTTGGCGAAACTCCGCAAGCGTCAGATTCACACGAAAGCCGGGGATCGCTTCGAGTTTGTCGAGCGTGCCGCCCGTGTGTCCTAAACCGCGCCCCGAAATCATCGGAACGGCCAACCCGGCAGCGGCCGCGAGCGGAGCTAAGATGAGCGAAGTTTTATCGCCCACGCCCCCAGTCGAATGCTTATCAACTTTCGGCTTTGGAACGTCAGAGAAATCCAACACTTCGCCGGAGTGTAACATCGCTTCGGTGAGGGCAAGACGCTCATCATCATTCATGCCGTTGAGAAAGATCGCCATCAAAAGCGCCGACGCTTGGTAGTCGGCCATTTCGCCGCTCGTCACGCCGCGCACAAAAAGATTAATCTCCTCTTTCGTGAGCTGACCGCCGTCGCGTTTTTTTCTAATTACGTCCTGTGGTCTCATAATTATTCAGATGCGCTGAAGCAACACGACGGCTTGCGCCATCACCGCGCGGCTTTCTCCAACGGCGTCAACACCTTCACCGGTCTTTGCCTTCACGCTCACGCATCCCGTTTCAGCGCCGAGCACGCCGCACAGTTTCTCACGCATTGCATCAACGTATGGACGCAAACGCGGGCGCTCCAGCATCACGGT
>JACDAW010000138.1 GCA_013695245.1 Pyrinomonadaceae bacterium
TTGACCCGACTGGGCTGACCATCGAACGTTTGGTGTCAACAGGTTTCGAGCGACGCGCCGACCTACTCGCCGCGCGCCAGCGTTTAGCCATCGCCGAAGGACGTTTAATTCAAGCGGGCTTAAGACCGAATCCGACGCTTGAGACTGAATACGGCTCGACGCGTTTTCTCGGCGGTTCAGCCGAAAGCGAACTCGACGTTGGCGTTTCGCAAGTCTTTGAAACGGCGGGCAAGAGACGCAAGCGCGTCGAAGTCGCGCGCACTGAACTTGAGCAGGCGCGCGCTGAAGTGCTCGCCCTTGAACGACGTTTCGCAGCGGAAGTCCGCGCATCATACGCGCGCGCCGTCGCTGCCGGTCGCCAACTTGATGCGCTCGAACGCTTGATCGCGGCTAATGAAGAATTAGTGCGCGTCACAAACGCGCGGCTCAAGGAAGGCGACGTTGCGCCGCTGGAACTTAATCTTGTGCGCGTCGAGACGGATCGCTTGCGCGCGCAAGTCATCCGCACGCGCGCCGACATCGAAGGCGAAATTATTTCTTTGGGTGCGCTCGTCGGATTTGAAACAACCGAGCCGCTGCGGATCGCGCCGCTGCCTGATCGCCCGCCACGACTCGATATTTCTGTTGCAGACTTGACGGAGATTGCTTTGCTCGAGCGCGCCGATCTTCGCGCCGCACGATTGGGAGAGCAGTTAGGCGGCGCGCGCATTCGTTTGGCTCAATCACAGGCGACGCCTAACATCGCAGGTTCGGTGCGCTACACGCGCGAAAGACGAATTACCGACTTTCCTGAATCGCTCGGCGGCGGCAATGTCGGACAGACAGACAATGTACTGCGCTTCGGCGTCGCGGTTGAGTTGCCCGTCTTCAATAAGAATCAGGGCGAGATCGCTTCCGCCGTTGGCGAGCGCGAACAGGCTGTGCGCCAACGTGAGTTTTTAGAGGCGATTATCAAACGCGATGTGGCGCTTGCCTACCGTCGCTACCGCGCTGCCGCCGAAGCCTTTGTTCTTTACGCCACACAGATCGTTCCGCGTTCCGAAGAGAACGTGAGAAGCGTGCGCGCCGCTTATAACTTGGGCGAGTTCTCCGTCTTCGACGTGGTGAACGAACAGCGACGATTGATCGAAAGCGAAACGGGCTACAACGAAGCCTTGCGCGATTATTACAGCGCGCTCGCCGAACTTGAAGCCGCGCTTGGCACACCCATCCCGAACACCGGCTTTGCTGCGCCTTCAGTTTCAGTGCTGCCGGATTTGGATTCGATCAACTCCGTCAATTCGCTGCGTTCGGCGGTGTCAGGTTCGCCGTCTCCTTCAAGCCTTGCGCCTGCGCCAGTGGCGACGCCCTTGCGAACAATTGCGCCGATACCAAAGAGCGCGGCAGCGTCACAACCGATTTCGAGAACACAACCATAAATTAAATTCGGAGGATGAACTTTCAAATGAAAAAGATTCTCATCATCGCACTCGTCTCGTCGCTCGCGGCATTCGCCGCTTGCTCTAACTCGTCAGACACAGGCACGACGAATACTGCGACGACCAACACAACCACGCCGTCAGCAACCGCTAACGGGAACGCCGGAACAACGACCACCAGTCCCGCCGCGACGACCGGCGATGACATTCCGGCTTCGGTGCGCGCCGCATTGCCCGATGCTCAATCCATCACGAAACAACACAAAGATTTGACGCCCGCGCAAATCTCCTCAATTGAGCAGGAGACGGGCGGCAAAGTCCCCGACACCGATCATCACTCGTACCTCGCTTTCTCGACGAGCGGCGGCGCGCGCAGGCAGACGGGAGCGGCAACCGTCGTTGAAGTCAACGGAAAGCAGATGGTTGTCGTGTACGAGAGCCGCAACGGTCTGCCTTTCATCAAGGAAGTGCGCGCCGAAGGAGTGGCGCAAACATTCCTCGATCAATTCAAAGGCAAAGGTCACGACGACAAGTTTCAAATCGGCGGCGACCTCAAAGCGCAAGGCGTTGACGAAGCGACAGCTAAGGCGATTGCCTCAGCGATTCGCGTTGACGCCACAACGATGCAGACGCTCTACGGCAGCGCGCACTCACACTGATAATGGGAACACGGAAGCCAACAATTAAATCTAATCCGGTTTATCAACCAAGCTTTGGCGCACGCAAGAGCGTTCGCGCGTTTCTCGTGCTATTTGCGACATTCGCCTTCTTCTTTGCGCTTGTGGCGACGCCTGCGCTCCGTCTTGTGAGCGCGCACGGCGATGAGGATCACGGGGAGCAAAAGACGCAGACCCAAACCGGCAAGACCGCCGCACCCATTCGTACTGCCGAGCGTAACGTGCAAACGCCCGATGGACAGTTCAAGGTGCGTCTGCGACAAACGCCGCCCGACCCGCGCGCTGGAGAGGAAGCACAGTTCGCCGCTGATCTTTCGGAACAAGTAGAGGGAGGTTTCGGCGGCGGCGGCGCGCTGCCGCTCGAAGCGGCGAAAGTGACGGCGCGCGTGACTACTGCCGCCGGAGCAGCAGTCGCAAGCAATCTCGCTACGCACGACGAGGGGACACCCGGCTCTTACGGAGTTCACTACGCATTCCGTGACGGCGGTGAGTACAAAACCATTTTTGATATACGCACAAGCGACAACCGGCAGTTCAGCGCCGACTTTCCCGTCAGCATCGTGAGCGCGCCCGTCAACTGGGCGTTCTGGCTTGGTCTCGCAATCCTGATTCTTCTCTCGGCGGGCGCGATCTTCGGCTACTACAACTCTTGGTCGCGCGACGGCGTGACGGCGAGAGAGGCTGCGCGCAAGACGCTGCCTGTCGCCATTGCCACGCTGGTCTTCTTCGCTCTCGGAACGGCCGCGCTCGCATATTTCGCGCCGCCGCACGAGCGCAGAACCGTTGCCGCTTTGCCGCCCGCAGGCGCAGAGACACAGACGACCGGAACGGCACTCGCAACAGGCGATCCCGCGCTCGGCGGCTCCGGCGCAATCGTCATTATCCCGAAAGAATCGCAGTTGCTCTTTAACATTCGCACCGCGCCCGTCGAGGTGCGTCGAATCGTGAGCGGACTGAAAGTCACGGGAGCGGTCAGAGCGCGCCCCGATGCGCGTTTAGTTATCTCCCCGCCGGTATCAGGTCGAGTCTTCTTTAATCGCGGCGTCACCATCGGCAGCGTCGTCGGACGCGGCGAGCAAGTGGGTACAATCGAGCAAATCTTGGGCGCGCCAGAGCAGGCGAGCCTTGAAGGGCAACGCATTCAACTGCGCACCGCCGCGCTCGAACAGCAAGCGCGCCAAGCTGAACAGAACGCGCTGGCGCAGCAGGCGCGCACACGTCTCACGCAAGCGCAGCGCGAGTTGCAGCGCGCGACGAATCTTTTGGAAGTCGGCGCCGCTCCAAAGAAGCGCGTCGAGGAAGCGCAAACGGCTGTCAAACTCGCCCAGCAGGAGGTCGCTTCGGCTGAACAGCAGGCGCGCGTCGCCGCGCAACAAGTGCAGTTGGCGCGTCAATCTGTGGCGCGCGTTGATCCGGTGCGGACGTTTCCTCTCGTTTCGCCTGTCACCGGCTCCGTTACCGACGTGAAAGCCGTCACCGGTCAACAGGTCGAAGCGGGCGCGGAACTGTTAAGCGTCGTCAATCTCTCCACCGTGCTTTTGGAAGCGCAGGTGTTTGAGAAAGACCTTGCGACGGTGCGAGATTCACGACGCGCGACCTACACGGCGGCAGGAATACCGGGCGAGGTTTACGCAATCGGCGAAGGCGGCAATTCTGATGGGGGGCGACTCGTTACCATCGGAGCGTCGGTTAATCCGCAGACGCGCACTGTGCCCGTCATCTTCGAGGTGCCGAATCCCTTAAACCGTCTGCGCGACGGCATGTTCGTTGAGATCACAATGGACACGAGCGGCGGCGCACAAGTTTTGAGCGTGCCAAAGCAAGCAATCGTCACCGAGCAGGGACGAACCTTTGTGTACATCTTCAAGGGCGGCGAAATCTTTGAGAAGCGCGTGGTCACACTCGGTTCCGAAGGACAGGATTATTACGAAATCAAATCGGGCGTTCAGGCAGGCGAGCGCGTCGTCACCGAAGGCATTTATCAATTGCGCTCGACGCAGCCCGGCGCATAGACGCTTGAGCGTCGCGGCGCTATTTTGCAATGTACTCGTCACCCAACAGCGACACGCTTTCAAGAAATTCTTGCAACTACGAAAATTCTTGCTCTGCGTAGCGCGAGAACAACAATCTGATCAGGAGAACACATTATGAATTCAGCTTTCAGGAAATACGGAACTCTTTTCGTTGTGCTTTTGTTCGCCGCTCTTTTCGCGGCGGCGTGCAATACAGCGATTGATACGAACAGCAATGTTGCGACTTCGCGCGCAACACCATCACCCGCTGCGTCCGCTACACCTGCAACAGGAATGTCAGGCGATATGAGCGGCATGAATCACGGCGCGATGCAAAGTTCGCCAAATGCTGCGAGCGCGCCTTATGACCTTCAGTTTATAGACACGATGATCGCGCACCATCAAGGCGCAGTTGACATGGCGCGCCCCACCGAAACGAAAGCGCAGCACGCCGAGTTGAAGGAGATGGCGCGCAACATCATCCGCGACCAAGAGCGCGAGATCAATCAAATGAAGCAGTGGCGCGAGCAGTGGTACGCGGGCAAACCGCAAGCGATGAACATGGAGATGCCCGGCATGACGGATTCGATGAAGGGCATGGACATGAATAATCTGAACACCGCGTCGGGCAATGCCTTCGACATGATGTTTCTTGACATGATGACGCCGCACCACCAAGGCGCAATCACAATGGCGCGCGAAGCTCTGACGCGGGCGGAGCATCCTGAAATCAAAAGGCTGGCTCAACAAATCATCTCGGCGCAGGAACGAGAAATCGCGCAGATGAAGCAGTGGAAGGCGGCGTGGGGCGGAACAAAATAAAGTATGAATGTCTCGCATCGCGCAAGCGGAACACGCACGACATCAAGATGTGTGTGTCCCGTCGAGGATCGTAGGTAAGCAGTATGTTGAATGCCATCATTCGTTGGTCGCTCCAGAACCGTTTGCTCGTCGTGGGCTTAGCGGCGCTACTGCTGGTATGGGGCACTTACGTCGCCTTCAACTTGCCGGTTGACGTGCTGCCGGATTTGAACAAGCCGACGGTCACGATTCTCACCGAAGCCGGAGGGCTGGCGCCCGAAGAAGTTGAAACGCTCGTCTCCTTTCCGATTGAAACTTTGATGAACGGCGCGCCGGGCGTGACACGCGTGCGCTCGCAAAGCGGCATCGGGCTGTCGGTCGTGACAGTCGAGTTCGATTGGAGCACAGACATCTACATAGACCGGCAACTCGTCGCCGAAAAACTGAATCTCGCGCGCGAGCAACTGCCCGAAGGCGTACAGCCTTCGATGGGCCCGATCTCCTCGATCATGGGCGAGATCATGCTCGTCTCCGTTCGTTCCAAATCTGGCGCGACGAATCAGCTCGACGTGCGCTCGCTTGCTGATTGGACGATTCGCCCGCGCCTGATGACGATTCCGGGAGTCGCGCAGGTTATCAATATCGGCGGCGGCGTGAAGCAGTATCAAGCGCTTGTCTCGCCCGATAAACTCAAACAGTTCGGCATCACGATTGAAGATGTCGCAACCGCTCTACAAAAGTCGAACATCAACACCACGGGCGGCTTCGTTGACGCGCAGTCGCAGGAATATCTGATCCGCAATCTGGCGCGCTTCTATTCGCTCGATGAACTGAAGAACACAGTCGTCGCTTATCGCAACAACACGCCGATCAAACTTGGTGATGTAGCGACGGTTGAGTTCGGCTCAAAGATCAAGCGCGGCGACGCAGGAACGGACGGCGCGCCCGCCGTTATCATGTCAATTCAGAAGCAGCCCGGCGCTTCCACGATTGAACTCACAAAGAAGGTTGACGAAGCGATCAAGGAAGTGCGAGCGACGATGCCGGAAGATGTTGAAATCAACTCCGATCTCTTCCGTCAATCCAATTTTATAGAGGCAGCAGTTGGTAACGTCATCGAAGCTTTGAGAGACGGGGCAATACTCGTCGTCATCGTGCTGTTTCTGTTTCTGCTGAACTTCCGCACGACTGCGATTACGCTGACCGCGATCCCGCTTTCATTCATCATCACCTTCTTAATCTTCAAGGCATTCGGCATTTCGATCAACACGATGACGCTCGGCGGTTTGGCGGTCGCCATCGGTGAACTTGTTGACGACTCAATCGTTGACATCGAAAACATTTTCCGTCGCCTGCGCGAGAATCGCCATCTTGAACAACCGAAGCCTGCGTTGCAAGTTATCTATCATGCGTCGCTGGAGATTCGTTCGAGCATCGTTTACGCGACTTTCATCGTTGCGCTCGTGTTCGTTCCCTTATTCGCTTTAACCGGAATCGAAGGGCGTCTGCTCGCGCCGCTCGGACTCGCTTACATCACATCGCTGGTCGCTTCGCTTGTTGTCAGTCTAACGGTCACGCCCGCTCTCGCCGCTTTGCTGCTCCCGCAGATGAAGGCGATGAAGCACGACAAAGAAGGCTTCCTTGTTCGCTTTCTTAAAAAGTGGGATGAAAAATTGCTGCACAGCACGCTACGTCATCCGTGGACAGTGATCGCGGGCGCGATGCTGATGTTTCTTATTGCCATTGCTACTTTGCCGTTCGTCGGCACGGCGTTCCTACCGGAGTTCAACGAAGGCTCGCTGACCATCAACCTGCTGGCGCAACCGGGAACGAGCCTTCAGGAGAGCAGTCGCATCGGCACGGTGGCGGAGAAACTTCTGCTCTCTGTCCCGGAAGTGAAATCTACGGGTCGGCGCACAGGACGCGCCGAGATGGACGAACACGCCGAAGGAGTCCACTACACGGAGATTGACGTTGACCTGAAAAAGAGCGACCGCTCGCGCGAAGACATCCTGCACGACATCCGCGACACACTCGCCATCATTCCCGGCGTCAACATTAACGTCGGGCAACCGATTTCGCACCGCATAGATCATCTTCAATCCGGCGTGCGCGCGCAGATCGCTGTGAAACTCTTCGGCGATGATCTCGGCACGTTGCGCGCGAAAGCCGAAGAGATCAGAAACGTGATGAGCACGGTCGAGGGCGCGACCGATGTGCAGATCGAGAAGCAGGTTTTGATTCCGCAATTGCGTTTCAACGTCAACCGCACCGCCGCTGCACAATACGGATTGCAACCGGGCGAAGTCGCCGAAACGCTTGAGACGGCTTTAAACGGCAAGACGGTTTCGGAAGCAATCGAAGGGCAGCGCCGCTACGACGTGGTGGTTCGCTTTGACGACGAATCGCGCGGCAACCTCGACGCGCTCCGCAACGCGACGATTGACACGCCGCAGGGCGCGCAGATTCCCGTCTCTGCCGTCGCTGACATCGAACGCATTCCGGGACCGAATCAAGTTTTGCGCGAGAATACGCAGCGCCGCATCGTCGTCTCATCCAACACTGCCGGGCGCGATCTCGGCTCAATCGTGAAAGACATGCAGCAGCGCATAAAAGCGCAGGTGCAGCTTCCTGAAGGATACTTTATCGAGTACGGCGGGCAATTTGAGGCGCAAGCTGCAGCCACTAAGCGCCTGTCAGTGCTGACGATTTTCTCGCTTATTGCGATCTTCTTTCTGCTCTTGAAGGCGCTTGGCGATTGGCGTTCGGCTTTGCAGGTGATGGTCAACATTCCGCTCGCGCTTATCGGCGCGATCTTTGCGATGCTTTTGACGGGCGGCGTCTTCTCCGTCGCCACGCTCGTCGGCTTTATCTCTTTAGTCGGTATCACCTCTCGCAACGGCATCCTGATGATCTCACACTACCTGCACCTCATCCGCGAGGAGGGCGAAGAGTTCAGCGAGCACATGATTATTCGCGGCTCACTTGAAAGATTAGTGCCCGTGCTGATGACGGCGCTGACCGCCGGATTATCGCTCGTCCCGCTTGCGCTTGCGGCGGGTGCGCCGGGTAAAGAGATTCTGCACCCGCTCGCGGTCGTGGTGCTTGGC
>JACDAW010000147.1 GCA_013695245.1 Pyrinomonadaceae bacterium
GAACACGTCGGTGCGATTGAAGGCGTAACGAAAGTAATAGTTACGATGGACGCGGAAGTGCGGACAGGTCGCGGCTTCGGGGAGCGCGCGACGATGCCGGGCGTGCGCAATATCGTCGCCGTATCGAGCGGCAAAGGCGGCGTCGGCAAATCAACGGTCGCCGTTAATCTCGCCGTCTCGCTCGCTTTAGACGGCGCGCGCATCGGACTCATGGACGCCGATGTTTACGGCCCGAACGTTCCTCTCATGCTCGGTGCAAGTGGGCAACCACAAGTCGAAGGCAACAAACTCATTCCCGTTGAAGCTTACGGCGTCCGCATGATGTCAATGGCGCTGCTGCAACCGGGTGACAAGCCGATGATCGTGCGTGGGCCTATCTTGCACGGACTCGTGCGACAATTTTTAACAGACGTGGTCTGGGGCGAGCTTGATTATCTCATCGTTGACATGCCGCCGGGCACGGGCGACGTGCAGTTAAGTTTAGCGCAGCTCGTCCCCGTGCAAGGCGCGGTGTTGGTGACGACGCCACAAGAGGTCGCCGTCTCAGACGTGCGCCGCGCATTTCGCATGTTTGAGACGGTAAACGTGCCCGTACTCGGCATCGTCGAAAACATGTCGTACTTCATCGCGCCGGACACGGGCGTGCGTTATAATATCTTTGGCGAAGGAGGCGGCGAAAAACTTGCGAGGCAATACGACCTTCCGTTTCTCGGCTCCGTTCCGCTTGGTTTAGAAGTGCGCGAGGGCGGCGATAAGGGCGTGCCCGTCGTTGTTGGCCATCCCGATTCGCCGCAGGCGCGAGCGCTTCGTTCGGTGGCGGAAGAAGTTGCCAGACAAGTTTCAATCGAGGCAATGAAGCCGGAGCTTGTGCTGCTTCGTCCGAACCGCGCGGGGAGCGCGCCGGGTGCGTAAAGCGGTTTTCGGGTTTGGAAATTTTGAGATTTAGCTTTACGATAAGTGGGATTCGCGCATCTAAGTTGCGGATTGGGTGTTATTAACTTAAAAACGTATTTATTAGAATTTAAGGAGAAAAAAAGATGGTTGCAACAACTGCTCCGGCCGTAGCGCTTAACATCACCGAGGCGGCGGCGGAAGAGATCAAGAAGTTTATGGCTGGCGAAGAGGGCTTGCCGGAAACCGCAGGCTTGCGCGTGCGGGTCGTTCCGGGCGGTTGCTCCGGCTTTCAGTACAGCCTCAACATCGAAGAGGAATCGCGGCAGGGCGATCACGTTTTCGACCAAAACGGCGTGCGCCTCTTTGTTGACATGTTCAGCGCGCAGTATTTGAACGGCGTCGAAATTGATTACGTCACCAGCATGATGGGACAAGGTTTCGCCTTCAACAACCCGAACGCGACCGGCTCATGCGGCTGCGGCTCGTCGTTCACGGCGTAAGATTTTCGAGAACGAAAGAATAAATAGAAGCGCGGGTTTTGCGTGGCGCGTCCACGTAGCCCGCGTTTTTCTTTTAACGTAAAGTTTTAATAGAACACTGTGTCTTTGAATTGACTCGGCTTCTCAGAACTTGCAAGTCATCGTGCTACAATGAAATTAATAGATGGAGGCCGTGTATTTAGGAGGCAAATGTGGCGAAAAGGCTTAAAGATTTAAAGGAACTCAAGATCGAGCGCCCGCCGCGAGTTAAGCTATCAGCCAAAGAATCTCTAAAGCGGACGCAGGAATTTGATAAGCGAAAGGAGCAGTTCGTTGCCGCTGTCCGAAAAGGCAAGAATTGAAGTTTACCTGCCTGATCTGCCCCGTGCCGCTTATCAAGATTTGTTGAAAACATTGGCGCAGGAATTCGCTTATACGTTCGGCGGATGCACGATCATTCGCGGGCTGGATGGCAGTTATCTTTCTCGGGCCGGTTTGCAGATTCAGGATCGCATCAACCTTATTTATGCAGATACGCCTTATTCATTCACGGAAAACTTTGAAATCATCTCCTCGTATGCGGATAGATTAAAAGAAGCCGCCAACGCCGCGCTGGAGGAAGAAGCTATCCTCGTTGCGGTGGTTAAGGTTTACCACGCCGAATGATGCGTGCAAGCTGCCGCTAAATCTGCTATTAACGCTTTTGCAATTCAACTCATAAATTCAGGGAGAACGGAACAAGTGCCGAGAATTGAAGCTGAAACAGCGACAGGTGTGCAAACGTTTGAAGCCGACGAGAATCGTAAGCTCGTGCTGGCGATTGAAGATGCGGGAATTGATATTTTGCATCGGTGTGGCGGAAACGCGAAATGCACGACATGCCGCGTTGAGATTCTGGCGGGCGATCCCGGCGAGATCGAGGAGGGCGAGCGCAATCGTCTCGCGCAGGAAGTTGACTTACCGGAGAACGTGCGTCTTTCGTGTCAGGTGCGTGTGATTGATGATCTCAAAGTCAAAGTGATCCGGCAGGCGAGCACGAGCGGGTTAGCGGCTGGGACACGCCCCGCCGAATAACTTGTGGCGAAGTTTCCGCGCCTGTTTGCGGCCTTTACCGGTTGATGTTAAGCTCGCGTCTCAACTTAGCAAACAAAAATTAGAACGCAACTGCGCGGCAGCTTTCATTCGCAGCGTTGAGCGTGTGCCCTTAAGATTTACACAGGGCATGTGCAGTCGCAAGCTTGTTTCACATTTATGACGACGGCGTGGATCATTTTAGTTTACGGCATACTCGTCGCCATCATCGGCGCATACGGTTACTTCAAAGCGAGTAGCGTTCCGTCGCTCATCGCAGGCGCGGTGTCGGGTGTGATTTTGCTTGCGGCGTCGTTTGCGATGATGCGCGGCTCATACAGGCTCGGCTGGGTTGCCGCGCTCGCCCTTGCGATCTTGCTTCTGGGACGCTTTGCGCGGCCAGCCTTTGCTGAGCATCAACTGTGGCCCGGCGGCGTGATGGTCGCATTAAGTCTGCTCGCAGTTGTCGCTTTACTCGTCGGTCGTAACGCGCCATCGGGCATGTAAGTTTTCGCGTCCTCGCCTTTATCAAAATCATTTCTGGAGGATTCCATTATGGCTCACGAACTACCACCGCTCCCTTACGATTACGCTGCGCTTGAGCCGCACATTGACAAGGAGACGATGCAAATCCATCACGACAAGCATCACGCCGCTTATGTTAATAATTTAAACGCCGCGCTCGAAAAGTATCCTGAGTTGCAAAACAAATCCGCCGAAGACTTGATACGCGATCTCGACAGCGTCCCGGAAGACATTCGCATGGCCGTTCGCAACAACGGCGGCGGGCACGTCAACCACATGATGTTCTGGCAGATCATGGGGCCCGACGGCGGAGGCGCTCCGACGGGCGCAATTGCAGATGCGATTAAGACGAGCTTCGGGGATTTTGAAACTTTAAAGAAGCAGTTTGCCGACGCGGGCACGAAGCGTTTCGGTTCGGGTTGGGTGTGGCTCGTCGGCGCGAAGATCAATGAATTGCAAATTATCTCAACGCCTAATCAAGATAACCCGATGACCGACGGCATGATGCCGATCTTGGGTAACGACGTGTGGGAGCACGCTTACTATCTTAAATATCAAAATCGCCGCCCCGATTACCTGAACGCTTGGTGGAACACAGTTAACTGGGATGAAATCAACAAGCGTTTCGGAAAGAGCAGCCGTTAGAGTTTAATTTCAGATAAAGTTTAATTGCAGGATTGCTCAACGGACGATGGACGCATTTGTTCATCGTCCGTTTCTTTTCCCTCACATCTCTCGCATCAAGATTAGCCTAGCCGCACTTCACGGTTTATACTGTCTTACGCAATCACAAGCATCATTCACCCGGAGGACAGTATGAGAACACTTAAGCGTGCGCGTCTTATCTGCATTGCCTGCCCGCTCCTTGTCGCGCTGCATACAGGATGCACCGACACTATGAACTCGAACAACGCGAACACGACGGCGAACATTAACGCCTCGCCCTCCGCCACGCCTGCGCAAGCGAATTTGACCGAAACTCAAGAACCACAACGCATCAAAGACATGCGCGCGGCGCGCGGCGAACAGGACGCGGCGAACCCTGTGCTTGCGATCCGCGAGCCACGCGATAATGCGATGATCACGGGTTCGACCGTTAATGTCCGCCTTGATTTAAGCGGCGACCTTAAAGGTTATCAGCCGATGAAAGACCCAGCGACAGGAATGGGCAATCACATCCACGTCATCCTCGACAATCAACCCTACGAAGCATATTACAACCTCGGCGAAGCGTTTGAACTGCGCAATGTTACGGCAGGCAAACATACGTTGCGCGTTTTCGCCTCGCGCCCTTGGCACGAAAGCTACAAAAACGACGGCTCGTTTCAAATGGTTACGTTCACTGTGCAAGGCGGCGGCAACCCGAATCAACCAACGACAACCGGAACCGGGCAAGTAATGTCCGACAACCGCAACGCTAATAATGCGAATGCAAACGCCAACGCGAACGTAAATGCCAACTCTTCGCCAACACGTGAGGGCAAAGACATGCCTTCAAGCACGGCGGGCGACGTTGATCGTTCAAAGCCGCTTCTGACCTACAGCCGTCCGAAAGGCGAATACAAAGCCGCAGAAGCCGATCCCGTGATGATTGATTTCTGGCTCACGAACGCCAAACTCAGAGGCGATGGCGGCGAATACCGCGTGCGTTATTCGATTGATGGCGGCGAAGCGCGCTATATTGATCGTTGGCAACCGCTTTGGCTCACGGGTTGGACGGCAGGCAAACACACCGTTAAGCTTGAACTCGTTGATGCAAACGGCAACGTCGTTGATAACGGCGGCTACAATTCGACGACGCGCGAGATTACAATCGTCAAGTAAACTCGGATGAACTCGACGGCGCAGAAACAGATCGCATTCGCCGAACTCGTATCGCAAGCCGCCGGATGCCAATTGTGTCCGGCGCTTGCGGAACGACGTGCGGTGTTAAGTGAAAAGAACGGTTCGGTTGCGGCGCGTGTGATGTTTATCGGCGAAGCACCGGGCAGACAGGGCGGCGACCGCACGGGCGTTCCCTTCTCGGCCGATTGTTCGGGGCGCAACTTTGAACGCTTTCTGGCGACGACGAAACTTACACGGTCTTCGATCTTTATCACTAACGCCGTGCTCTGCAATCCGCGTAAACCTTCCGGCGCAAATCGCACGCCGACCGTGCGTGAAGCCGTGAATTGTTCAAGGTTCTTGAGTGATCAAATTGCGCTCATCGATCCGCAAATCTTGGTGACGCTCGGACGCACCGCGCTTGATGCGCTCCGGCGCATCCATTATCATGAGTTCACGCTGCATAATTCGGCCGGGCAAATTCACTCGTGGGGCGGGCGTCTGCTCGTGCCGCTTTATCATCCGAGTCCGCAAGTGCTCGCTTCGCATCGTCGTGAAGCGGCGCAGCTAGAAGATTACCGAGCGGTCGCACGCGCCATCCGCCGCATTAGTGGAAGAAAACTTTATCGTCCAGACACGAAACTCAAAGGTTAAAACAAATGAAATTTACGAAGGAAACTATTATCGCCTGCTTGTTAGCAACAATCGCCTGCGCTTGCGCGATAACGGCGCAAACAATTTCGACAACCGCGACAGACGCATCAGCGAACGCAAACGCGCGCAGTGCGGACACGCCCGTTTCTGCCGCGCCGAAAGTCGGCGATGCGGCTCCTGATTTTCGTCTGCCTTATGCGACGCAGGAGAAAATTTATCTCAAGCCCGAAGAGCAGATGGCGCTCTCCGCTTTACGCGGCAAGACGGTTGTGCTCGCCTTCTACCCGGCGGATTGGTCGGGCGGCTGCACGAAAGAAGTTTGCACGCTGCGCGACACCTTTGCGGAACTCTCGAAGCTAAACGCGACGGTGCTGGGCTTGAGCGGCGATTACGTCTTCTCGCATCACGAGTGGGCGAAGCATCATAAACTACAGTTCCCCCTCCTCTCAGATCACGATCATCGCGTCGCGCGCATGTACGGGAGTTTTGATGAAGCGAGCGGATACAATCGTCGCTCAATCTTTGTTATCGACCGCAACGGGATGGTGCGCTACAGCAACTTGCAATTCAAAGCGGGCGACGCGGGCGATTACAATCGCCTGCGCGCCGAACTCGAAAAGTTAAAATAACAACTTACTCTTCCCGATGAACGAATTAATCACTTTCTACTGGCTGCCTAGCTGCTCGACGTGTCAAAAAGCGGCGCAGTATTTGGAAGAGCGCAACCACAAAATCAATGAGTGGCGTGACATCAAACTTGAACCGCTGGGGCGCGAAGAAGT
>JACDAW010000148.1 GCA_013695245.1 Pyrinomonadaceae bacterium
CGCGCGGCGGCGTCTTCTCGCATTCGTTCGGCAATGACACGGTGCTGCTCGCGCTCTACGATGATAACGCGGATGGTCGCGCTGACCGCGAAGAGATTGCGGCGGAAGGTTTATCGCTCGACAACAATCTTTTCTTTCACGGACTTGTGATTGACCGTGAAGGCACGGTTTACATAATCGAAGACGCATCGGGTGCGGCCGACTTGAAATCTCTTGGCGGCAATCTCGGTACGCCGCGCATTGACGCGTTTCCTGATCCTGCGCTCAATGGTTTCTTGCGCGACGGATCAAATTACGCCCAAGCCGATTTCCCGACCGCGCAAGCTCTCTCCGGGCTGGCCTTTGGAATAGACGCAACGCTTGACCCGGTTAATCGCCTCGCGTGTACAAACAGCGCGAGTTTGCGCGGAGCAGGAACGCGCGACGGGTTGGCGACGATCACGGGCGCGAATCTCATGCGCGGACTTAGCGGCGGAAGCGCGAACGATGCCGGAGCGCGCGGCTTGCGTGTCACTATCGAAGGACGCTCCGCGATTGTGCTTTCTTTCAGCAACTCGCAGATCAACCTTTACGTTCCCGACGCGGTGAGCGCAGGCATTCGCTCAATCGTCGTGTCTGTGAATAATAACGTGACGGCGGCCGATGATGTGCGTATCGCGGATGCGAATCCCGGATTGTTTACAGTCAATCAAACGGGCGCGGGAGAAGCCGTCGCGCTACTCGCTTCCGGCAACCGGCTGACGACAAGCCCATTCCCGCAGACGACGAACGGGCAGCCTTCCGTTATCTCGCTCTTCGGCACGGGCTGGCGCAATTCATCATCCGTGACAGTCCGCATCGGCAATCAACTTGCGACGCTACAGTATGCGGGCGCAGCGGGCGAGTTTCCCGGACTCGACCAAATCAACGTTACGCTTCCGAATAATATAAGCGGCACGGTTCCGGTTGTCGTGACGACTGCTGGCGGTGAGGCAAGCCGCAACGATGCTGTGCTCACAGTTAAGTAACGATGCAAAGCACACGGAGCATCAGTCACGTCAGGCGGGCAAAGAGAGAACTCTCTTGATAATAACATCGGTTTAAAAATTTACTCTTAAACTCTCGCCCGCCTGACGTGTGAAGCTATGTCTTCACCGCTTCGATAACGCTGACGAACAATTCTGTCGGAACAAGATTATTCAGCTTTGCGCCCGCTTACTAAAGTTGCTTTGATGGAAAACGCCCAGTCAGCATCTTGCCGTTCTTCGTTGATGATGCGCTCAACTTCGTGAACGACTCGCTCGCGTTCGGCGTCAGGCAGTGGTTCAAGCCAGCGCGTGAAAAGAAAATCGCTAACGAGCGGCGCGGCGGTGAAGTCTTCGCCGGACTTGAAGTTAAACTCCTCTTGATTCGTCCATGATTGAACCTCGTCGAGACCCTCGCGCGCGGCTAGAGATTCGGCGTCTGTGATGGTCGGCAGTTCCGTAATTAACGATTCAACGACGGCGGCGTGCTCTTCGAGTCCGGTGCTGATTAAAGCCTCCCAATAAATTGAAAAGAACTCACCGAAGCTCGATGAAGTCGTTAAATTCATTCCGACGATTGCGCCGCCCCGTGCGACGCGCACCATCTCGGCTAAAATCTCCGGCAAACGCTCTGTTGCAACGAGCGAACTATCTCCGATGACAAAATCAAATTCATCATCCGCGAAATCAAGCGCGTCAATTTGCGACAAACGAAACTCGACGCGCGCATTGAGTTGTGCCGCCACCGCTTTCGCCTCCGCCACCGCCACGCGCTCCGCGCTTTCGTCCACGCCCACGAATGAGACTTCCGGCGCGGCGCGCTCCGCCAAAGCCAGCGCGTGACCACCCGTGCCTGCGCCAACGTAGAGCACGCGCCCTTCTTTCGGCAGTTGCAGGTGCTCATCAATCAACTGCGCGAAGCGTTCGCTCCAATCCGGCGCGACATAGAGATCATAGAGATAAGCTCTTTCCCTTTCTGATCTATCAACAGGCATTTTGATAATCATTCTCTCGTTCTATAAACCGCGCCACGAGACGTGCGCGTTATTCTTCATCCGGCGTTTCGTTTTCTTCGTAATACACGCGTCCGCGCAGCTTCTCAGGCAAACAAGCCATCTCTTCGCGCGCCCGCGGGTCGTTATGAACATAGCGGTAATTTTTTCCGTAACCCTCGCGCTTCATCAAACCTGTGATCGCATTGCGCAAGTGAAGCGGGACGCGCTCGGTGGCCGTCCCTTCGGCGTCTTCCCGCGCGCTCATGTATGCCTGTTTGACGGCGTTAGATTTCGGCGCGCGCGCCAGATAGATCGTCGCCTGCGAAAGCGGGTAGAGCGCTTCGGGCAGACCAATTAAATGTGCTATCTGTGCAGCCGACGATGCTTGCACAATGGCTTGCGGATCAGCGAGTCCGATGTCTTCCGAAGCGAGAATACAGAGACGACGGGCAATGAACATCGGATCAGCTCCGCCTTCGATAAGCCGCGCAAGCCAGTAGAGCGCAGCGTTTGTATCCGAATTACGCAAGGATTTGATCAGCGCCGAAGCGAGATTGTAATGCTCCTCGCCCGCTTTATCATAGGCATAGCGAGCGCGTCCTAAAGCTTCTGTGATCGCTTCGCCGGTGATCGTGCGAAGGCCGTCCTCGTCAGGCTCAACAATTAATACGGCAGCTTCAAGCGCGTTAAGCGCAACGCGCGCATCGCCGCCGGAAGACGCGGCCAAACGCTTCAATTCTTCATCCGAGATTTTCGGATTAAAGCTGGCGAGACCGCGCTCCTCGTCGTCAAGCGCGCGTCGCAAAATCGCCTCCGTCTCTTCCGCCGTGAGCGGATTAAGGACAAGCACGCGGCAGCGCGAAAGCAATGCGCTGTTAATTTCAAACGACGGGTTTTCGGTCGTCGCGCCGATGAGCGTGATCGTTCCGGCTTCGACGGCCGGGAGCAAAGCATCCTGCTGCGATTTGTTGAAGCGATGAATCTCGTCAATAAAGAGAATCGTATGAACGCTCTTTTTTTGCCTTTCGGCAGCTTCCGCAATCGCGGCGCGAACTTCGCGGACGCCGGAAAAGACGGCCGAGAGCGCAATGAACAGGCTTCCGCCGCGCGTCGCTAGCATTCGCGCGAGCGTTGTCTTACCCGTTCCCGGCGCGCCCCAGAGAATAAGCGACGGCAACGCGCCCGCGCCTTCCATCAAAGTTCGCAGGATGCGTTTGTCGCCCGTCAAATGATTCTGCCCGACAAACCCGGCAAGCGTGCGCGGGCGCATTCTTTCCGCGAGCGGCGCGTGCGCAGGAGTTTCCGAATCGCTTTCCGTCAAAGCGGGTTCATCCCATTCCGCGAAGAGATTTTTTGTGCGATGGTTATTCATGCGTAACCCTGAAAGCTACATAAATTTATCAGACTGCGAACGAAAAGCTTGACGCTCTATCTATAAAGCATGAGCTTAACACACACGCGCGCGGGCAAATGAATGCAAGCAACGACCGATCAGTTCGTCTGTTGTGCGTGATATTGCTTTTGATGCGCAAACGCCGGATTACGTTCCGCAGCGACATCTTCGCTGGAACATCACGCGGCAGTTCTTCGTACAGTAAGGCAGCGCTGAAGGAGAATGTAAAAGCGCGATTGAGATGGAAGGCGAGAGGTGAGAGAGATGAAAGACATGTTGAGGGTAGCCGGGTTTATCTTGTTGGGCGTGTTTGTTTTGATCGTCGGGTTGCCGCTTGTGCTGGCGATTGCGGGAATCGTGTTGCAGGGCGTCGGGCTGGTGTTCGGTCTGGCGGGCGCGATCATCAAAATCGGCGTGATGTTAGCCGTCGCTTACCTATTTGTGCTGGCGGCGCGAACGTTGTTTAAGCGGTAATGGAAAGCGAAGTTTAACATCTCTTCCGACTTCTACGCGCAGTCAATCGAGTGAGCGCGTCTTCTCGCAGAGCTTAGAAAGATTTTCTTACACGTTAAAGAGCTTCGTTAATTTCTCCGGCGGCGCGGTTGCCCGACTCAATCGCGCCCTGCATCCACGAAGCGTGATGCGAAGCGTGTTCGCCCGCGAAATGCACGCGCCCTTCGGGTCGGGCGATCAACTCAAATTGCTTTTCGTCAGGGTGCGTCCACGCGCCGCCCGCCCATTCATCTTCGCTCCAACATTTGGTCGCGCCCGTCTCGAAATTCCCGCTCGTGCCGGGAAATATTTTATCTAGCAGCGCGAGCGTACGCTTGATGCGGTCTTGTTCACCGAGTCTCGTGAGCGCCAGCGACGCATCGCCGCGCAGATAGCTTTGAAGGATGCCACGCATGCCGGGTTGTTTAAACGACGAAGGCCAGATTTCCGCCGCTTGGTCTGTGATCGCAAAACCGTTTGAGTGTGATGTTTCCCAGAACCTTGTGCGACATTGAAGGAAAACGCGCGCAGCGGAATCATACTGTAGGTCTTCAATAATTTTCTGCTTGGGCGGCGAGAAGCGCGGCGTAATTTCAATCTTCTTTAAGGTGGAGAAGGGAAGCGCGCAGAGCAGACGATCCGCCTTGCGCGTCGCGTAATCGCTTCCTTGCTTAAAGACAACTTCAACGCCGCGAGCGTCGTGTGCAATTTTGACGGCTGCGGCATTGTAAATAATTTTATCTTTAAGTTTTTCGGCGAACGCTTTCGGCAATTGATCGTTGCCGCCCTCGATCTTAAACCACGCGTCGCTTTCGCCGAGCCGCACCCCGACGCTTCTCTCAACTCTTTCAGCGAACTTACGCCAATTGACTTCGTCGGGCTTGCCGTTTTTAAAAGCGGTAAAATGCGAATCGTTCGGGTAGAAGGAGACAAGCGGCAGGTTAAAGAGTTTAACGTAGCGCAGGGTTTGATCGTGATCTGCGGGGATGCGCGCTGCGCCCGCTTCGGCGTAGAGATTATCGGCGAAGGGAGCGCGCAGCGTAAGCACTCGCCCGCCGGGACGAGAACGCGCTTCGAGGATCACAACTTCGTGTCCGGCTTCCGTGAGTTCGTAACCGGCTGAAAGTCCCGAAAGACCTGCGCCGATGATAATCACTTTTTTCGCCGCGCCGTGTCGCTTAGACTTCTTATGAGCGAAAGCAGAATCGCCGATCAAAGAAAGCGAGACGAACGCCGCAGAAGTTGCTGTGCTGCGTTTTAGAAACTCTCTGCGATTGATTTTGCCACCCATCAGAGTTTGCTCCGCTAAAGCTTATTCGCAAATCACAATCATCCGCAAACTTCCGGCCGAAAAGAAGGGCGGCCCGGCCGCCCTTCTTTTGTCAGCAGTAGCAAGAGGCTTGTGACGATCACTACCTGCGCCGCCTGCGAACCTTCGCTGCGATGCCTGCCAAGCCTGTGCCGAGTAAGAGCATTGTTGTCGGTTCGGGAGTAGCGGTGATCTGCCCGCGAATCTCTCCGCCGCCGAACTGAACAGTGTGAAAGTTAATGTACGAGCGACCCGCAAAGATGTTGGCCAATTGTGCGCCGAGCGTCGTGTTGTTGCCTTCGAGCAAATCCCACTTACCGCTGACCACGCCACCAACCCCAGTGGAGAACGGTGTAACCACCACATCGTTGGGGTTGTTGTCGTTAAACGGCGCGCCAATAAATCCCCAGACGACCCCCGCAGTGGTAGGCGGGGTGAATAATGGATTAGAAGAAGCATGTATATGCGCGTTAGTCAGGTTGTCGAACGTGTCGGGCGTTTGTATGCCTGTGAAATCAATGTTGAAGATCGTGGCGGTAAAGGTCAACTGCGTCTGCGCGTCGTTAAGGACGAACGTCGCTGTGCCGAAGGACGCTGGTCTCGGCGTAACTCGGTCGGATAGAGTTGGAATTAACGGAGGCGGCTCTTGAGAATTTGTGAGATTGGCGAAGAAGATGGTGTCTGCACGCGCAGCAGTAACGGCAAACAGTATGACTAGAAGCGCGAGCAGATTTGTGCGTAGCCTAAACATGGCTTTAGTTCCCTTTCGCGGGGCGTGGGGCTGAAGCTGAACATAACAATGAAAGCAATGTTTCATTGAAAACAGACGCTCAGCGGGTAACTTGATGTGTGCGAAAGCGGGAGAGCGAACGTCTTGCTCTGTTCACACACGATTCAAGTAAATGTTTCGATAGCTGCAGAGTATCGCAGATAGCTTCTAGGAAGCTATCTCAAAAATAGTCATGCTAGGATTTCAGCATGGCACGACGCGAAGAATTAACTAACGAGCAATGGACTTTGATTGAGCCGCTCTTTGATAAGCCGTCAACTGTAACGACACGCGGCAGACCACGCCGCGATGAGCGCGAAGTTCTCAACGGCGTTCTCTGGATATTGCGCTCCGGTGCAAGGTGGTGCGACCTGCCGGACAGGTTTCCGCCGTACCAGACCTGCCACCGCAGATTCCAAGAATGGGTCAGAGATGGGCGGCTCAAGCGGGTGCTCGAAACCCTCGCCGAAGACTTACGCACACGTGGCGGCTTGGACTTGTCGGAGTGTTTCATTGACGGCACGTTTGTGGTCGCTAAAAAAGGGGCGCAAAAGTCGGAAAGACCAAGCGGGGCAAGGGTACGAAGCTCATGGCAGTGGCAGACCGCTCTGGTCTTCCTCTCGCCGTCCACACGGAGAATGCTTCGCCGCATGAAGTCCGGCTTGTCAGAAAGACTCTCGTCGAACGCTTCACCGATGAGTCCCCGGAGCGATTGATTGGCGACAAGGCTTATGACTCTGACCCGCTGGATGCGGAACTGGCTGAAGTTGGCATTGAGTTTCACGCGCCGCATAAAGCGAACCGCAAGCGTGCCATCACGCAGGACGGGCGCAAACTCCGCCGCTATCAGCGGCGCTGGAAAGTCGAACGCTTGTTTGCGTGGTTGCAAAACTATCGGCGAATTCTTGTTCGTTACGAATACCATGATGACAACTACTTAGGTTTCGTCCATCTCGGCTGCATGATGATTTTGCTCAGAGCCTATTTTTGAGATGGCTTCTAGTAATAGCGCACATAAACTCTGCGTGATTCCTTTGAGCGTTCTCATACTATCCTCTCCGAAGCTAAAACTTTTGCGGACATGTTTATAAGATTTGGTGTGAAAGAATCAACTTGACGAACGTGGCACAGCCACGGCGAACTTTAAACGTAACGGAGTTGCAATCGGCGCAACTCCGTCGCAGCGAATGTTAATGGGAGAGCGTTGTTGGTTATTTGTCACATGAGGCAGCGGTTTTGTCTCTTAAAAACCTATCAATATTTGCCGCGCCGTTTTGCCCGCGCTGCTGCCGCCCTTGCCTTTGACTTGCACGACATCTAAGTAAGCAATCGTGTACTGTTGACTCGTTTTCGGATCGACAACGACGAAGCTATCTTCGCCTGCTTGCGAGACGTAACCTTTAATCTTTCGGTTGTCGCGCGTCTTGATTTCGACTTTCGCCTTTTCGCCGATGCCCGCCTTCGAGATGCGCGCGCGCATCCGCTCAACGTACTTCCGCTCTTTGTTCGTCATCGGTTGTCGCGTGGTGGTGGTCTGCGCGCTCGTGGTTTGTGCGTTGTTGTCCTGCGCATTTGCGGTGTTGACAAAGAGCGTGGCGCAAAACAGTAAGAGGGTTAAGTTGATCGAGTTGCGTAAAAATTTGTTCATGCCTTTCATTGAAGGAAACTCCTTTTGGTTAAGCCTCTCGGTCGAGAAAGGCGAGTTAGTTTGGGAAACAGGAAAAACGATTCCTGACGAGTAAAGTGTACGTCTATTCAACGTCATTCTCGGCTTTGTATATCTCGCGCCGCCTATGCACTTTCGCTGCCACGCCCGCCAAGCCTGTGCCGAGCAGCAGCATCGTCGTCGGTTCAGGAACAGCAGTTGGAGCTGAAAGCGTCGAGCCGTTGACTACGATATTGTCTAAGCCGAAACTCTCATCGCCGGGTGGCTGAAGATTAAACGCAAAGAAGCTGAATACCACTACTCCAGAGCTATCAGCATTCGTCGTATAGCTAAGGTTGTAGGTCGAATCTCCGATAACTTGTCCGGCAAATGTATAACCTAGCGTGTTGATAGCAGAAGCTCCTGTTGCTGGAGCGCAAGGGCTGAGGCCTGGCGGACAACCGTATGTTTGCCCTTCAGCGGCTGTCGCAGGATTACCATTGCTGAAGCTGGCAAACAATAACGTCGTGCCGTTAGCGTTCAAATTAAAGTTATCTTGCCCGAAATTAGGGCTGTTACCGTCGAGCGACTGGATGCCGTATAGATTGAACGACAGCGTCACCAACGAGTTTGCTTGCAGTCCGCCGATGGTCAAGTTCGCGTTCTGCGCGTCGCTATGAAGTTGTAAAAATTGTTGACCATTAGGTGAAGTTTGCGCTTGTCCACCGGTCAACGTTGCTGAAACGCCTGTAACGGTTGGAGGCGAACTGAAATTGTTGGAATAAACCACCGTGTCGGCGCGCACAGGCATTGCAGCGGCGAGACCGAGAACAGCGAAGGTTAAAGACGCGAGGGCAAGTTTGTTAATGCGTGACATCTTTTTTACTCCTAAATCTTAAGGGGCACCCTGATTATTAAATCGCTATGGCGCTACATAGCACGTTGAAACTGCCGGTAAAGCTGGGGCAACGAGTTTTGCCGTGCAGTTCGTTTTCATTACGGATAGCGATCCTTCTTTCTTTGCTAAATTCTTTCCATCCATTTCACGAGCGGTCGTCTCTGCGCTGACCACTCTTCTTAACTCTTAATACCCATTAAGCGTTGAAACTTCGGGAAACGGCTCAAACTATTCGCGGCTCATCATTAAGGGAAATCTTTGAACGGCGAAACATCTTTCATCGCAGCCTTTGGAATGAGAGATGACTAGGTTCTATTTGTTATTTCTAACGGCGAGTTGCGCGAGATTGTCTTGCCAATCGAGCGGGCTGTAGGTGTATCGCTCAATAGCTTGATGAATTTCTCGCAGCGACACGCGCAAATCTCCTGCTTGCCCGCCGCGCAAAGCGGTAATGCGCTCGATGAGGCGTGCGAATTCGATTCCGCGCGACGCATCATCGGCGGCATGTAAAAATTGGAGCGCTTGCGCTTCGATGTCTCGATAGCTGAGCGGACGCTCACGGGTTCTCAACAACAGCGCGGCTTCGAGCAGCTTTTCAAAAGTTATTTGCGCGGCTCGTTCTGTTTTAGCCGCGTTTTCCGGCTGCCAAGTTTGGTCGGGGCGCACGCCTTTGAACATGTGACCGAAGACATAATTGTATCCGTGGTGAAAATAGGAATCTTGTTTAGCGTGCAGAAAGACAGCTAGATTCGCCGTGTTCGGATTATTCAGAAACGCTTGCCATAGCTTCGTTCTTCGTCTTTCGGAAGTGAAATGAAAGTTGCGTCGCGCTTTGAAATTAAACGGCTTTAACGGCGAAGTTTGGGGGTCGTCGTCAACATACTGATTATAAAGCCCGACGCTTTCCGCCGCGTCTCGATCAAAACCGGCGGCGAGCGCAAGCGCGGTCGTCAGATAAAACTGCACGTTGACATCATCCGAATGTTTAATCGGCACGTAACGAAACATCGCGCGCAGTTCGGTCTCGGTAAGCGGTGCTGAGGTTAAATTCGTCGCGGCTGGTTGGCGATTCCTGTCGGCAAGATAGTTTTGTTGCGCCGAAACAGACGACACAAGCATGATGCCGAGCAGAAACGCGGCGGCTGTAGATTTCAGTTTTCCTTTAACGTTGAATCCATTGAGGGGGACTTCCATCGGTTGATGTCTCCTTAATTTCCTGCGAACAGGGGATGCTCCTTAAATTCTGCTGATGAACAGCGATTCATGAACACCCATAAAGCGCAAACGCGGAGCGAAATGGCTCAAACAAATCGAATCTCTTTTCGGGGAGTTAAAAGCTTGCGCGGTAAAATTAGTGCGGGATCGAAAGGGTTGGTTTAGAACGTAGGCATACAAGGCCCTACCGCCGCAGGCGGGCGATTTCATCATCGAACCGGCATTCATTCCTTCGGACACGAGCTTGCCGGAGCGGGAAGCGCCTTCGTTCATGCTGGGCGAGCGCGTCGGCACGTATGAGATCGTGCGAGAGATCGGGCAGGGCGGGATGGGCGCGGTCTATTTGGGCGAGCGCGCCGATCACCTCTTCGATAAGCAAGTCGCCATCAAGATCGTCAAGCGCGGCATGGACACGGATTTTGTGCTGCGCCGCTTCGCGCGCGAACGTCAAGTGCTCGCCGCGCTCGATCATCCCAACATCGCCAAGCTCTTAGACGGCGGCGTGACGGAAGTCGGCTTGCCCTACTTCGTAATGGAATATGTCGAAGGCGCTTCGATCAATCAATACTGCGACGCGCACAAGCTGACCATTGCGGAGCGTCTCGAACTCTTCCGACACATCTGTTCCGCCGTCAGTTACGCGCACCAGAATCTGATCGTCCATCGAGACATCAAGCCGTCGAACATTCTCGTCACTGAAGACGGCACGCCGAAGCTCTTGGACTTCGGCATCGCCAAGCTCTTGAACCCCCCGCTCTCCGCCGGAACGATTGATCAAACCGGAACTTTCATGCGTCTCATGACGCCAGAGTATGCCAGCCCTGAACAGGTGCGGGGCTTGCCGATCACGACGGCGAGCGATGTCTATTCTTTAGGTGTGTTGCTCTACGAACTCTTGACGGGGCATCGCCCGTATCGTCTGAAGAGTCGCGCGCCGGAAGAGATCGCGTCTGCCGTCTGCGAACAAGAGCCGGAGCGACCGAGCACCGCCATCAGCCGCGTCGTGGAAGTTCCCGCCAACGGCGACGCAGACGAAGCTCACCCGCGCGCCCTCACGCCACACG
>JACDAW010000162.1 GCA_013695245.1 Pyrinomonadaceae bacterium
CTCCTTAACATCAACCCTTCACCGCATAGGAGAAAAAGAAGATGCAAGCGAATCTTAGCAGTAGGAACACAGCCGACACAACGCACGTTCTTGTGCGCTTCCCGTTAGGGCAAATAGTGGCTACTCATGGCGCATTAGAGACGCTAGAAGGAGCAGGACAGTTACCACGGGAGTTTATTAGTCGTCACGCGCGGCTTGAGCAAGGCGAGTTGTCTGACGAAGACCACCGAGAAAATCTTTTCAGCGTGGATAAACATCTGCGGATATTCACCGCGTACAAGACTGCTAAAGGCGTGAAGCTTTGGGTAATAAGCGAGGCCGACCGCTCTACTACAACCTTGCTCTTACCTGACGAGTATTAGTAGTAGAATGACGTTCAGGCGAGCCGCTATGCTTTATGCGGAAGCGGCTCACTGTTCATGTTACAGCACCTATCAACAGCACAAAGTTACAGAAATTTCTTTTTGACTTTTGAAGATATTTCTTAGAGTTTTTAGAGTAGAAAAATGGCGATAAATCGTTTATTATTAACACCCAAGTTTTGTGTTAGAGCGAATGCCGGTAGAGAATATCTTCGGCTTCGTTGAGCAACTTCTGTGTGAGGAAGAGTCGCACGGGAGTGTCGCCAATATCCTCCGTGTGAAGTTCAAAATATCCTTCGCCGTGCCACCGCGCAAGATGTTTCCAGTTGTCTTTGTTCTTTAGTTCTTTAGCGACATTCAACGCCTTTGCATCTGTTATCTGTCTAGTCATCGTTTCGCTTCCTTCGTCTATCAAACCGTCATTCATCTGGGATAAGCATCATCTTTTAGCAAAACGTTGCCGAAGAGATTTGACTATTACAAAAGCTAATTCGTCCGCGCTGCTATTTTCGGTTACGGGCACATGTAACATCGCCAACTTGTAGCATTGACGACGCTCATCGTAAAGCGCGTGCGTAGTTTTGCGGTCAATGGCAAGCGGACGTAATTGTTGTTCAGACGCGATTCTTTTCCAGCACAACTCAAACGGCGCATCAAGCCAGACGGTGTAGCATTCATGCTTTGCGATAAGCGCACGATTGCGCTCAAGCGTCCAAGCACCGCCTCCGAGCGCAATAATGCGCGCCGTTTTTCTCTCCAATACAATCTGCAAGGCTAAAGTTTCAGCGCGGCGAAATTGCTCTTCGCCTTCCCTTTCGATCAATTCAGGAACACTACGCTTTTCTTGCTCAGCGATAATTTCGTCCAGATCGAGCATCTGGCAATCTAAGCGACGAGCGAGCGCACGCGCAAAAGTGGACTTGCCTGCGCCCATAAAACCCATTATCACAATGAGCGGAAGATGTTTCATCTCTCGGTAATTGATTCAAGCAGCGCGAAGAACTCAGGGAACGAAACGCTCACCGCTTCCGCGCCTTCGATCATTGATTCGCCTTCCGCAATGAGCGCGGCGATGGTGAACGCCATCGCAATGCGGTGATCGCCCTTTGCATCCAGAAGCGCGCCGCGCAAAACGGTTCGCCCGCCGACAGCAAAGCCGTCATCATACTCTTCGACTTCCGCATTCATCCGCCGCAAGTTTTCAATTGTTGCGCGGATACGATCCGATTCTTTAACGCGCAGTTCGCCCGCATCACGAACTTCTAAGCCGCCTTCCACCTGCGTGCCAATGACGGCGAGCATCGGCAGTTCGTCAATCAACCCTGCAACTCTCGTCCCGCGCAATATGAATTTGGTTTGCTTCTTTGAATTTGCAAGCGCGCCTGTGCCACGCACCTCGATGTCGCCAACGCTTTCATTACATACGTCGCGCACGTTCCTGACGCGAATATCCGCGCCGAGTTCACGCATCGTTTGTAAAAATTGTGTGCGCGTTGGATTAACCCCGACGTTCTGCAAAATGAGATGCGAGCGTGGGAGCAGCGCGGCGGCAGCAATGAGAAACGCTGCCGACGACAGATCGCCGGGAACACTGAAGTCGCGCGCGAGCGGAGGTTTCCCGCCTTCGATAGTGATGCGCGTTCTATCTTGCTTGTTCGTTTCAACCTTTACGTTGATCCCGAACCATCGAAGCATCCGCTCGGTGTGATCGCGTGTTTGCGCGTGCGACTCGATCACTTCGGTGCGCCCGGAGGCGTTGAGTCCGGCAAGCAAAATGCAGGATTTAACTTGCGCGCTTGGCAGAGGAAGCGCATAGCTGACGGGTTCGAGCGGCGGGCGACCTTCGATTTGTAACGGAGCGCGATCCTGTTCTGAAGAGATGCGCGCCCCCATCAACTGAAGCGGCTCAATGATCCGGCGCATCGGACGCGCGCGCAGGCTTTCATCGCCGGTAAGCGTTGACGCGAAAGGCTGTCCGGCGAGCACTCCGGCAAGCAGGCGCATCGTCGTTCCGCTATTGCCGCAATCGAGCGCGCTAGGCGGCGCTTGAAGCAGCATTGTGCTTTCCGTTCCAACGCCTTCAATGATAATGGTGTTTGCCTCGCGTTTGAAGCGGACGCCGAGTTGCGCGAGACAAGCAAGGGTTGAAGCACAGTCTGCGCTCGTCGAAAAGTTGCTGATGCGCGGACGCCCGCGCGCAAGTGCGGCGATGATCGCGGCGCGGTGCGAAATGGATTTATCGCCCGGAAGTTCCATCTGACCTTCGAGCCTTCGCGCCGGTAAAATCTTCATGCGACGATGTTATCACTCGCATTCATGACATAGGAGACACATTCTAGCGCCAATCGGGCGGCTCTAAGCTCGACGGGACGTATGTATTCTCACAAGAATCCTCGCTGCTGAGCTGCTTCACCGATAAGTTTTGATCAATGTGGCGATGCAACAGCGCCCTGAAAGCCACCCCTTGTTTAGAATCTCGAAATACCCTTTTGGGAATGATTGTTACCGAGCCGATGTTCTTGCCATAAATCAACAGGTAAAAGCTCTTATCCTCTATGACTTCGGTGTACAAACTCCACGCCACAGATGCATTAATACTTCTAGTATTGAATCCAATACCTTGATCTGAAAACGATAAATTGTATTCATCACGGAATTTCAGGTCGCCACGGAAGTAGCGGCGTGGAAGATCGAAGATGAAGCCGTGAAAGAAAGCTGCTCCCACAAACAATATCAAGCTGATGGTAAACCACAATGAGAGTCCAAGTTCAATTAACGAAAGTAGTATTAAGCCGAAAGAGATCAGTGTATAGCTCACAACCAAGCGTATTAGCGTCTCCTTCGACCTCCAGAGGAAGAGGCGCGCGGCTGCTAAGTACTCTTGTTCTGTGTATTTGAAATTCAGTTGAACGACTTCGGTATTTTCTAATCTCTCCATGAAACTTATGCGGATGTAGGAAACCTGACTATTAAATATACCGACAAGTTCGATATTAACATTCTTTAGAAGCAGGTGGTGCATGTACGCTCAACTTAATACTTTTTTTATAGTTGAAACAAGTTGCAGCACATCAGCCTGCACGTTTATTATATTTTCATCTTGCTCTAGCCGATTATCAATTCTCACCTTATTCTTGACACGCCAAGTCGCAGCGTGTTAAATCGTGCGGTGCTTCCGGTTCACTGCTCCGTCCGTTTTGCTCCGCGAGGGGTGTGTCTCTTCGTCCGCGACGGTTTCGGTGTAAATTATAAGACCCGATTGAAGACGTGACGATTGAAACCGCAAAGCGACAGTTTCCAAGTCGCATCGAAACGATTGCCGGGGCGACCGCGGCCGTCATTAAAGAAGCTGAGTCGTTTGGCTTTTCCGGCGAAGCCTTGGACGGGATTGATATGGCGGTGCGCGAGGCGGTGACAAATGCCGTGCTGCACGGGAACAAGCAGGACGCGACCAAAACAGTTAATGTCATCGTCGAGCGCAACAGCGATTCGTTTGTCGTCGCGGTGCAGGATGAGGGAGAAGGTTTTAACCCGTCTGATGTGCCTGATCCGACTGACGAGCAGAATTTGTTGAAAGCTTCCGGGCGCGGAATGTTGTTTATGCGCGCCTTCATGGACGAAGTTGAATGGACGAAGCATCCGGCGGGCGGCACCATTGTGCGGATGACGAAGAGAAAATAGTTTTTGATTTTAGATTTGCGATTTTTGATTTGAAAAGTTAACGACTAATAATTTGTGATTCTTAAATTCGGGGACGCAAATCGTAAATCGGCAATCTAAAATCAAAAATCCTTAATGAAGGAGATTGGCAGAAATGGCTGAACTTAATTTTAACGAGCGTCAGGCGGGCGACGTAACGATCCTCGACATGAGCGGCAAGATCACTATCGGCGAAGGCAGCGTCACGCTTCGCAGCGCGATCCGCCGCCTGCTCGAAGAAGGCAAAAAGAAGATTCTCCTGAATCTCGCGGGCGTCAGCTACGTTGACTCTTCCGGGATCGGCGAACTCGTCTCATCTTTCACGGCGATCAACAAAGAGGGCGGACAACTCAAACTGCTCAACTTGACGCAGAAAATCCGTGACCTGCTCGCCATCACTAAACTCTTAACCGTTTTTGATTCTTACGACGAAGAAGAGACGGCGCTTAACAGCTATAAGTAAACGTCGTCGAACTTGACACAGAAGTTTCCCCTTCCGCGTCGCCCTTCGGGAACGGCGCGGCTCCCCGTCAACAAATTGGTTTTCACAGCGAACGTCCGACCGCGCTAAGAGTCGCCCGATGCGCCTCGCTTCCGGCGCGCGTTCGTCAGGAATAAACCCATCGTTGAATGATTCTTCAAGGACTTTGACCAGAAGGAGAAACTCTTGAAAAGATTTAACTTGCTCCGCTCGATCAAAAGTGGCGTCCTCGCCTTGAGCTTCATTGCGCTTGTCGCAAGCGCTTCGGCGTCCGCACAAAATAACAATAACAACAACCGCGTCGCCACGGTGAACGACAACACGCGCGTTGTCGAGCGCGACAACGATACGGATTGGGGTTGGCTCGGCTTGGCTGGCTTGGCTGGATTAGCTGGTCTCTTGAAGCGCCCGACGCGAGAGACGGTCGTGCAGCGTCAGGTTGACGTCGATCCGGGAACGACGCGCCGTCCGTAGGGTTACAG
>JACDAW010000166.1 GCA_013695245.1 Pyrinomonadaceae bacterium
GCGCTCGCGCGTGCCCGAACTCATTCGCCGGGCTGAAGAGACGGGGCGGCGCAACGAGACTTTCGTCGTTAACTTCGGCCACGCGGGCGACGGCAACATTCACGTCAACTTTATGTGCGACCGTGAAGATGGAGCAGCGATAAAGCGAGCGCGCGTGTGCGTGGGCGAGATATTCGCGGCGGCCGTGGAATTGGGTGGCACGATTAGCGGTGAACACGGCATCGGCTACACCAAAGCTCCGTATCTCGACATGGCGCTCAGCTCTGCGACCATCAACGCAATGAAAACAATCAAACGCGCGCTCGATCCAAACAACATACTCAATCCGGGGAAGATGTTTACGTGATTTTAGATTTGCGATTTTTGATTTGAAGAACGAAATAGAAGGTTAAAGTATGAACCATAGCTCGTGTTTATAAACATGAGAGTACAAATCGGAAAATCGTAAACTGTTAAAATCGCAAATCTAAAATCGGCAATCAAAAATCCCTTCATGCTCACCACACTTCTCGAATTGCAACGTTTGAAACGGCTTGACCGCACGGGCTGGACATTGCGCGGGCAGATGCCGGGGGCGGAGACGGTGGCGGCGCACTCTTACGGCGTTGTGGTGGCGGCGATGTTGCTGGCAGATGAGATTAAGCATCGCGGAGTTGATGTTAATGTTGAGCGCGTGTTGCGTCTCGCCGTGTTGCATGATTGGGCGGAGGCGCGCACGGGCGATCTGCCGCGTGCGGTTCTTCATTACTATGGGGCGGAGACGCGGCGGGCGGCGGAAGAGCGTGCGTTCGGTGATATTGTGGTGCCGCTCGGAAAGGCGCAAGCCGAAAGCTTGAAACGTTTACATGATGAGTATGAAGAGCGTGCCACGCTCGAAGCGCGTTTGGTGAAAGCGGCGGATATAATCGATCTGCTCGCGCAAGGATTGATGTTTGAGCGGGCGGGCGCACGCGGACTCGACGAGTTTTGGGAAAACGCGACGACTCTTGACTTCAAACTCGAAGGCGCGGCGCGCGTAGTAGTGCATGAGATTCTAATAGGACTCGCGGAAGAGCGCGCGAAACTGAAATAGGCGGTGAGCGGGCGCGGAATAAAGCGAGACATTGCGCGCAGAGGGCAACCGAAACGGCGTTTCGTTAATCGGAGTTTACTTCGTCTAAAATTATCGGCGAAGCGGTGCAAGGGAATTAGTGTAGTCGAGTATGATGGTTGAGGCGGTTCTTAAGGGGAGATTTACGACGTGAAAGTTTACTGGCTCTATGATGATGGGGATCAACCGATCTTCTACTCGGAGCCGTTACAAAGCGAGGCGGACGAGACGGCGCAGAGCGCGGTGGCGCGCGGCGAACTGCGCGAGGGTCTGCGCAGTTGGGCGGTAGTGCGATATAAAAGTTTGCAAAAAGTTTTGCAGGAATCCGAGAGCGGTCTGGGTTTGCACCTGCGGCGGACGTGGGAATGGTTGCAGGCGCGCATCTCGCCGCACGAGTCGCTGCCGCGAAGCTTGCGCCTTGCAACTTCGATTGAGCTTTACTATCCGACGCGCGTTACCGAAGAGGAGGCGAAGGAAGCGTGGTCGCGTTATCTCGGCGCGCGCTGGCGCTATCACATATTGTGGTTCGCGGTTAACGCTCTTATCGCGCCGCTAACAATTATTTTGATATGGGTGCCGGGCCCAAACGTGATCGGCTACTGGTTTGTTTACCGCGCCGTGTGTCACGTGCTGGCGATGCTCGGCCTGCGCCGCGCGCGTCTGGGAGAGATCGAAACGCATTTTCACTCTTCCGATTTGCTCGACGACAATAGGCTCGAAACGAGCGAAGAGATCGCGCTTCTGGGGGCTAAGCTTGAGTTGAAGGAATTGGAAGCTTTCATCAAACGGGCAAGAGTGAAGCGGTTCAGCGATGAAGATACAACGCTCGCTGTTCAGTGAAATTTATCAATCAATCGTTTAGCTCAAATCTTTTGACACGTCTTCTGCGCATTTCTTACCTAACAGCAGCGTTGACAAGGGTGCGTGCGCTTTGTTAGCTTGCCCTATTAAGTTTCTGACAAATTACGGCTTTACGAAAAGCGATCTGTGGTGCTGCTTGCTATCCGTTATTATTGACTGCTGATGATTAACTCTCTTTTCCGGCGCGCAACAATCTTCGCACGCTTCACCGCTTTCATAATCCTATTGTGCGGCTTAACGCTTGTAAGCGGCTGCTCGCCGTTAAATTTCATTAAGCGTAAGGTGACGGTGCCGCCGTTGCTCGCGCCGCTTGTGGAAGCCGAAACCGCACAACTCGTTGCTGAGATCAATCGCGTTGCGTCCGTTAAATCTCTGCGCGGTAAAGTTGATATTCAATTTTTGGACACTTCGTTTGCCAAGTGCGGCATCACGGAGAAGTATCGCACGGCGGATGGGACGGTGATCGTCGAGCGTCCCGGAAGAGTGAACTTGCGCATTCAAGTGCCGTTTGCCGGAACGGACGTGGCGCAGATGGCTTCGGACGGCGAGCGTTTCCAAGTCGCGGTGTTGCAGGGCGACACGAAGTATCGCCGCTTTGTGCGCGGCACGAACAGCCATGTCTATCCGAAGCTTGAGACGGGCGGTGGCACAGAAGCGGATTGCGGAGGAGGGGGCGACAGTAAGAAGCGTGCGATGACCGAGCAGCGAACGGTCGGGGCGTTGTCTGGGTTGCGCCCGCAACATCTCACCGATGCGTTGCTTGTTCGTCCGGTCGCAGGCGAAGGCTCGAATTACATTTACGCGCGCAGTGAAACTTTCGCGGAAGAGCCGGACGACCGAAAGAATGCGCGGCGCGGGGCGCGCGTCGTGCGTGGCTATTATCTTCTTGACGAACTCGAACCGGGAGCAAACGGTGAGGCGCGTCTCCTGCGCCGTTTCTGGTTCGACCGCTTCGGCCGTCTGCGCCTTGCGCGTCTGCAAACTTTCGACAATGGAAGTTTAACAACTGATGTCATTTACAAAGAACCGAAGCCTTTCGGCGAAGCGGGACGCTACACCTTGCCTTCGCGCATTGAACTGACGCGCCCGCAAGATCGTTACTCGATCCAGATCAGTTATCAAACCCCCGGCGATGTGAAAACCGACGAGACATATAAGCCGGAGATTTTCGTGCTCCAGAATAGGTGGCAGCTCCCGGAAACCGATCTCGACTCGCGCACCCAGCGAAGCTTAAACGATCAATTGAAGGATTGACACATCTCATCTATGAATTAACTCAATCACTGGCAAAGCGGTTAATAAGCTTTGCTTCGCCCGCGTCTTTATGGACAGTCTCGTTGCCTCTAACATTCGTCAGCGCCCGTTGCGCACGCTCATCAGCGTGCTCGGCGTTGCGCTCGGCGTCACGCTCGTGATGCTCTTCACAGGACTCGCGCATGGCATGTCAAACGACTTGCAGCGTCGTTCGTCGAACATGCGCGCCGAGATCATCTTTACGCGTCCCGGATCGCAGCAGTTGACGGCGTCGTTGATGAACTTAAGCACGCAATACGTTCCGCGTCTCGAAGCGGTAGAGGGCGTGGAGCGGGTGACACCGGTCGCTATCCAAGCGAATCAATCGGGGCGCGGCTTCGGGTTTGAGAACGTCGAAGGCGTGGAGTGGGAATCGTTTGCGGCGATCAACGAAACGAAGATTGTGCGCGGGCGCGCTCCCGCAGCAGTAGACGAAATTGTGATTGATGAGACGAAAGCGCGTAACGCCAGCCTTGACGTTGGCAGCACGCTGCGACTTTTCGGCAACAAGCCTTACCGTGTTGTCGGCGTGTATGCGCCGGAATCGGGCGCGCGCATTAAGATGCCGCTCACCGGAATGCAAGACGCTTTGGAAGCGCCGGGCAGATGCTCTTACATTCTCG
>JACDAW010000167.1 GCA_013695245.1 Pyrinomonadaceae bacterium
TGAGAGGTGATCGGCGAAAGCTTTTATGCGGCAACGGACACACCTCAAGCAACAAAAGCGGTAGAATCTGCTTTCGGCAAAAGTGTTGAGAATTGGGCGCCGCACACACCTCTTTACTCCGTTGAAAATGAGGCTCTGGCGAGTCTTGTTAGGGCAAGTCTGTCAGTGCCAGCCTGGGAAGAGAAGCAGAATATATACCTAACTGAAATAAGATGTCAAAACTTTGTGACAAATGAGTGCGCCGAGCATACTTATGCGAATCAGGAGTTGAAAAGACAGACAAGCAGGCGAATTGATATGATTTTCTTGCGATGGAAAATCAACTGATTCAAATCTACCTGCTTGTCTGTCAAATTTACGATACTTCGTCCGACACTTGTTTTCAACGCTTGAGCAATAATTCCCAGCCCGCATTCACTGACCAAGAATTGCTGGCGATTTGGTTTTTCGCTCACTTGAACGGCTTTTTTGAGAAAAAACAGATGCTTCATTTCATTCAAAATTATTGGTCTGATTGGTTTCCGCAATTGCCGAGTTGTCAAACCTTCGTGCTGCGACTCAATCAACTCGAAGCGACGTTTCACACCTTTGGGCGCATTTTCTCAGAATCTTTGGCAACAGCCGAGACGCCATTGAGTGATCGCATTGTTGACTCGATGCCGGTGATGTTAGCGCAACACGGACATTCTTATCGCGCCCGTGTGGCCCGTGAGGTTGCCAATGTTGGTTACTGGGCGGCGATAGATGTCACGCTTTCATGGCGTTCGCTTGCACGTTTTAGCACAGCGCCGGGCGGGACGCTTGCCAACTCCGGCGCAAGTGTGGCTGTGCGCCGCCTCGCATCACGACTCGAAAGCCTTTAGCGGACAATCACCCGCATTGCCGAACACGCACTTGTTTGGCGACTTGGCGTATCCGACGCCGGACATCATCACGCAGTTGAAAGAGCAAGGCAGCCAACTGATGGCGCCGCGCAAAAGGCCGAAGGGCGGCGAACTGACCGACGCCGAACATTATTACAATCGCTTGGTGCGTAAATTTCGACAGCCGATTGAAAGTTTGTTCAATTGGATAAATGAGAAAACGGGGATTCAGCGAGCGAGCAAAGTGCGCTCAACTGATGCACTGATGGCGCATTGTTGGGGCAAGTTAGCGGTCGCCTACTTTTTGCTCGTTTTCTACTACTGATTCGCATGGTTGTGTTTAATAGACCTCTTGCAAAAGTCAGGTAGTTGATGCGACAAATAGCTCACAGGAACAAACCGATGAGCTACGAACAAATCAAAGATTTACGACCCGCACTGTTCAAACGTTATTGCGGCGTCAAACCCGACACTTTTCAAACAATGGTGAGAGTCGTTTCTCTCCATCTGGCAGAGACGAGAATCAAGACGGGGCGACCGCCCAAATTGTCAATTGCAGACCAAGTCTTGATGACTCTGGAATACTGGCGCGAATATCGCACCTTCTTCCACATCGCCCGCACTTGGGGCCTCCATGAATCAAGCGTCTGGCGCACCATCCGCCGCGTGGAAGATATTTTAACAAAGAGCAAGGCTTTCAATTTGCCGGGTAAGAAGAAACTCCAAATGTCAGACCACGAGATTGAATTCATCGTCGTGGATGTGGCTGAAACTCCCGTCGAACGTCCGAAAAAAAGCAAAAAGCCTACTACAGCGGCAAGAAGAAGCGCCATACTTTGAAAAGCCAAGTGGTTGTCAATGGGCGTACCCGCCAAGTTATTTGCACGGCGCACGGTCGCGGCCCCGTCCATGATTTTGCTCTTTACAAACAAAGCAAGCTTGACTTGCACGAGAGTCTTGAAGTGCTGGCTGACAGCGGCTATCAAGGCTTATCTAAAGTGCACGGAAAGAGCCGCACGCCGAAGAAGAGGTCGAAGAAAATTCAACTCACGACAGACGAGCGCAGAGCTAATCGTGAACTATCAAGGCGGCGCATCGTGGTTGAGAACGTGATTCGTAGTTTGAAAATCTTCCGTATCTTATTGGAGCGCTATCGAAATCGAAGAAAGCGATTCTCGTTGCGGTTCAACTTGATCGCCGGGCTATACAACTTTGAACTCAACCTTTAGCTACTTTTGCAAGAGGTCTAATGTTTGTCTGGCGCCTGGCAAGTGGCCGCTACCCGCCGCTCGCGGGTGAAG
>JACDAW010000222.1 GCA_013695245.1 Pyrinomonadaceae bacterium
GGACTCCGGCGAGATCGTCGTGTTCTTGGGGCCGTCCGGTTGCGGCAAGTCAACGATTTTAAAAGCGGTCGCAGGGCTTCTACCGCCGACCGCAGGCGAAGTGCTTGTTGACGGTAAACTTGTCGAAGATGTGGGGCGTGATCGCGGCATGGTCTTTCAGGCTTACACTTCATTCGGTTGGCTGACGGTGCGCGAAAATGTCGAGTACGGTTTGAAATTGCAGGGCATAGCTAAAACTGAGCGGCGCAAGGTGTCAGATAAAATTTTACAGCAGGTAGGTTTGGCGGAGTTTGCCAATCGCTATCCGAAAGACCTTTCAGGCGGCATGAAGCAGCGCGTGGCGATTGCGCGCACGCTCGTCAACAATCCGCGCGTCGTGTTGATGGACGAACCTTTCGGCGCGCTCGATCCGCAGACGCGCTGGGGAATGCAAAGTTTGCTGCTTGAGGTTTCGCGCGCAGAGAACAACACGATCCTGTTTGTGACACACGATGTATCAGAAGCGGTTTACCTCGCCGACACGATCTATGTGCTTTCGTCGCGTCCGGCGCGCATATTGCACCAAGTGGATGTGCCCGCGTTTCCGGTGCGCGACATCGCCTTGAAGTCCGCGTCTGAATTCCGCGCTGTCGAGAAAAAATTGCTTGATCTGATTTACGCGCCGCCGGGCAAGTCCGAGTAGAATGTGTCAGGTATGGGAACGACCGGAAAGCAGGGCTTGACGACGCCAGCGCAAACGACTGCGCGAAAAGAAAGCGCGCCCGTCAATGCGACGGCGTTGCGCGATGATACCTTTGGCGCGAGTAAGGCTTTCGTTAAAGGAACGGTTTACGAAAAACGACCTTACGTTAAAGCCGCATTTGCCAACCCTTATAACCTCTCGCTTTTTCTCGGCGGCTTGGCGGCAGCAGGATTAACTTTAAGTCCGCTCCTCGCGCTGGTCGTGCTCGGTCTGGAAATTTTATGGTTGGTTTATGCTCCGGGATCAAAGTTGCTTCAGCGTCTGCTCTGGGACCCGCAGATTGACAAAGAGCGTCTCGCGGAAGTGCAAGCTGCGCTTCAATCCCGGATGCAGAGTTTAGATGAGAACGACCGCGAGCGCGTTCAGGAATTGGTGGCGCGTCAAGTAGAGATCAATCAACTGGCGGCGCAAAATCCTTCCTTCACGGGCGAGTTGTTGCGCACCGAGCTAGGCAAGACGGATCGACTCGTCGAAGCGTTTATTGACATGGCGGTGACGTGCAGCCGCTACGAACAATATCTTGAATCAATCGATCTCAACGAATTGGAGCGCGACCGTCAGCGTTGGGAGCGTGTGGCGAAGCAGGGCGAGAAGGATGATGAGGGAACGAACATCGCGCGCAAGAATCTCGCCGTCATCCTTAAACGCTTCGACAAAATGAAAGAGATTCATCGTTACCTGATGGTCGCACGCGGGCAACTCGATTTGATCGAAAACTCTTTTCAATTGATCGCAGATCAAATCGTTACCATGCAATCGCCGCAAGAGTTGACCGGACAGTTAGATGAATTGCTTGACGGGGTCGAGTCAATTAAGCAAACCGCCGCCGATACCGAGCGACTTCTAAATCCAATGGGCTTAAAGGATTTCTAACGTATGAGCGAGTCGCGTCTGCTTCCCGCTTGGGCTGAGGATTTGCGCCGCCGCTATTTGCGCGGCGAGGCTTCGATGTTTGTGCTGCATGGCAACGTCTATGATGTCGTGCTTTATCAAAAACGGATGCTTGCGTTGACAGAGTTTTTGTCAGACGTGTTGCTTAAGGAAGCGAAGGAAACGGTTGCCGTCTATAACGTGGCGACGGGCGTGCGCTTCGCCAAACGGGAGGGCGACGTATCAAATCTCGATGATCTACTGCTGGCGACCGACAAGGCGCGCGTCTTCGCCGCCCTCGAACGATTGCTCGTCGGCTCGATGAAGACGGCTGTGATCATGGAATATGCCGAAGCGGTCGCGCCCGCAGGCGATCCTTCGTTTCAAGCGGACGCGGATCGCGCGGCAATCGTCACGCTGCATCGCTGGTCTGCGCTGCCGGAGATCGAGCGTGGCGATAATGTTGTTCTGCTCATCGCTGAAAATCTGACGGACTTAGCGCCGAAGATCGTCTCGAATCCGAAGATCGCGGTGGTCGAAGTGCCGATGCCGGATCGTGAGACGCGAAAGACGGCGGCAATGCTCGCCGACGCGCGCCTGACCGAACGTGACGGCGACCGCTATGCGGAGATCACGGCGGGTCTTAAAGCGATTCAGATCGCTTCAATCCTGACGCCACCGCCCGTCGCCGAAGAAGAATCCGCCGAGCGCGAAGCATTCATCGTTAATCTTCTTGGCAACAGCCCCGACGCCGCTGAGCGCGCGCACAAACTAGCCGCGCTCACCGCCGATCTTGACCGTGAAGAGATCAAGAAACTGCTCGCGCCCTCTGCCGCGCCGCCCGCTTCGGATGAAAATATTCCGAGTCCCGCCGAACGCGCGCGCAAGGAAACGGATCGTTTAATCGCACGGCGCAAGCGCGAGATAATTGAGCGCGAGTGTTTCGGGTTAGTCGAGTTCATCGAGCCTGCGCACGGCTTTGAAGTTGTCGGCGGAATGGAAGAAGTAAAAAAAGATTTGCTGGTTATTGCCGAGAGCATCCGCGAAGGGCGCACAAGCCGCGTGCCGATGGGCATACTGTTTACAGGTCCGATGGGAACAGGCAAGACGTTTGTTGCCGAAGCGTTCGCTAAAGAGTGTGGACTGACGACAATCAAGCTAAAGAATTTTCGCTCGAAGTGGGTCGGCGCAACGGAAGGCAATCTCGAAAAAATCTTAAACGTGATTCGCGCCATCGGGCAGGTCGTCGTGATCATAGACGAAGGCGACCGCGCGTTTGGCAACACGGATGGGGAAGGCGACGGCGGCACTTCGTCGCGCGTCATCGCGCGCATCAAAGAGTTTATGTCCGACACGTCGAATCGCGGGCGCATACTTTTTCTCGTGATGACGAACCGCCCCGACAAACTCGACGTTGACCTTAAACGCGCCGGGCGACTCGACCGCAAAATCCCGTTTCTCTATGTGCAAACGCCCGAAGAAGTAGAACTCGTCGCCCGTGCGCTCGTGCGCAAAAACAAGATCAAGACTGACGTTGATCTGGCGTCGATCCGCGACGGCTTTGCCAGTAAACTCGTGGGTTACAGCAACGCCGACATCGAAGCGGTGATACTGTTGGCGAACGACGACGCGGCGCGCGCGGCGGGCGGTGATGCGGCAGTTCTCGCGGAACATTTCTTGCGCGCCGCGACCGACTATTTCCCCAGCCGCGACACCGAGTTGCTCGAATACATGGAATTGCTCGCTGTCTTTGAAGCTTCAAGCCGACGGCTTCTGCCCGCTAAATATGCCTCAATGACGCCCGAAGAACTTGACGCCCGACTACGGCAACTGCGGCTCCTCGTGGGCGGTCGTCGTTAAGAAATCGTATTACGCTGTTAGCTATGCTGGACAAAGGAAACATTGCGCGGAGTCCAAAATAGAAAAGGAAGTCATAAATCTTTATGACTTCCTTTTCCGTCTGGAA
The DNA here is from genome assembly GCA_013695245.1 of Pyrinomonadaceae bacterium. Taxonomy (GTDB): domain Bacteria; phylum Acidobacteriota; class Blastocatellia; order Pyrinomonadales; family Pyrinomonadaceae; genus JACCYN01. The sequence goes on from JACDAW010000222.1 coordinate 3,579, forward strand.
ATAAAAGTTGCTATGAAACGGCTGCCGTCTCTTCCTCTTCAACCAGATACGGCGAGGCTTGAGCGAGCGCGCTTCCACCTCCACACCCGCCACCTGTTTGCGTTGCCCCGTTCGTGACGCTTACGACCGGCAAAGAGAGCGAATGCTTTGTCGTCGCAAGTGGCACGGGCTTGCCCTTCGCATAGACGGCGTGACGCCCGTGCTCTTTGTACCACTCGGCGAGGTTCGCCGTCTTGTGCATGTTCTCGATGATCTGCCGCCAGCCGACGCCCGTGTTATATGCGCAGAAGGAAATCTCGCCTTCTTGCGTGCCGTAAGGAATCACGCACATCTCTGTACGGCGAAAATCGTAGTTGAATAAATCTTGAAACCACATGCCTTCGACGCAGAGAACACGCCACACATCTTCCGCGTCTTTGTCCGTTCCCTGCGCTTTCATGCGGTCGTTGCGATCCGAATTTGAATTCGCCGAACTTGGCTTGAAGAGATTAAGAATCTGCGAGACGGGAAAGCCTTCCGGCGCGTTTGCGGCGTCGAAGTTTCTCAGGATCGCCATCGCAAGTTGCGCAGTCGTCAGCTTCTGCCCGCGCGCCGTGTCGGTAATCACGCCTACGTCCTTCATAAACTGTTCGTAGTTGAAGAACTTGAAGAGCGGCGTCCACGTGCCCGTGCTCTTGTTGACGACCATCAGCGTGAAGATGCCGCAGTTCGGATGACAATTGCACGACGACCA
>JACDAW010000301.1 GCA_013695245.1 Pyrinomonadaceae bacterium
TGAGAGCATCAATGCGTTTATCTTGGGCTGTCGTCGCCAACCATGCCAATATATCGTGGCCAATATCTTGTGCTGGCTGGCGCGGCAGCATACAACAACTTGTCAGAAAATACTACTGAAACGGTGACGAAATTTTGAAACGAATGCTGTTAAGCTTCCGGTGTTCCCGCGACGCCCCGCCGCGATGCGCGCTTCCGCTTCGAGCGCACGTTGCGCGACAAGACACAACCCGGCGGCTGACGCCCACTGCGGACTTTGAATATCATCGACAAGCCCGCCGAAACGATCCCCTTCTGGGTAGCCTAAGCGCACGGGAGCGTCAAAAACCTGTTCGGCGATCTCAACCATGCCGTCAAGAAGCGCGCCGCCGCCCGTCAACACGATGCCGCTCGAAAGCTGCCGCTCCCAATTCGACTCGCGGATTTCATCGGCGACCTGCATCAACACTTCTTCGGCGCGCGGTTGCAAAATATCGCACAGAATCTGCCGCGAAAGTTGTCTCGGCGGACGCCCTCCCACTGACGGCACTTCAACCGTGTCGCTGCGCGCCGCTTCGCTCAAACTCTGACTGTAAGCGCACCCGACAGTGCGTTTGATTTTTTCTGCTTCGGGAATCGGCGTGCGCAGTCCGAACGCGATGTCGTTCGTAAAATGCGATCCGCCGAGCGCAAACATCGCCGTGTGCTGCACCGCACCGCGCTGGTAAATTACTAAGCCGCTCGTCTCCGCGCCGATGTCAACGAGCGCCGCGCCAAACTCCTTGTCCTGCTCGGTCAGCGAAGCTTCGGCCGCCGCGAGTTGTTCAAGCACCATGTCGCCGACAACTAATCCGGCGCGGTTCACCGCGTTGATCGCATTCTGGCGCGCTGTCACCGGACTCGTGACGATATGAACTTTCACGGCGAGGCGCGCGCCGATCATGCCGACGGGGTCGTTGATGCCATCCTGATCGTCAACGATAAATTCTTGCGGCAGGCGATCAACTATTTCACGCCCGGCCGGCAGCTGGATAGCGCACGCTGAATCAATCGCGCGGCGCACGTCGTCCGTGCTGATCTCGCGGTCGCGTCCTGAGACGGCGACGATGGCTTGACCGTTGAAGCTCATGATGTGTGAGCCAGCCAAGTTGATCGTCGCTTCTTCCGCTTCAAGCCCGCTCATCCGTTCGGCGTCTTCGACCGCGCGCTTGATCGCATCAACGGCCGCCTCCGGGTTAACCACCACCCCTTTGCGAAGTCCGCGCGCCTCTGCTTCGCCGATACCGACGATGTTCGTGCGACCTCCCGCGCCCGCATCATCCGGCTCGCCGATGATGCACGTTACGCGACTTGTGCCGATACTTAAGCCAACCGTGTGTGACTGGCGTTTAGCCATTAGACTTTCTCTCCCACGAGATGACCGATTCTCTTTTCAAACATTCTCTTCAACAAACTTTCAAGCGCTACCGTTTCAAAGCTTTTCTTTTATCCTCTCACACGACGCGGTCTTTCCTGCGAATTGATTTTGCGCGCGTCATCCCGACGCTCAACGGGACGCTGCCCGCTTCGCTGCTCATCCGCGCGCCGCGCGCCGCGTTCGTTTCGCGGTTTCCCGTCAGAATTATTCCGCGCGCGCTTTCTCTCATCCGCGCGCCGCGCTTCGTTTCTCGTTTCAGGCCTCGTTTCGCTGCGACGCGCTTCCGACTTTGAAGGCGCGACGACGGGCGTTTGTATCTCATCGCCGCCGGAATTTGCGACTGCAACCTGCGACGCGCCCGAACTAAGTCCGATGATCGTGCGTCCGTCCAGAGTCGCGTCCAAGTATGTGATCGCCTTTCCCCCAAGCGTGCCCCGCGCGTTATCCAATTCCTTCAAGGCGCGCGCGAGTCGCTTGCCGAAGTTCTCTCTTCCCAAGCGCACATCGATCTGCGCGTCGTCTCCCGCCAACTGCACGCGCACGTCGCGCACGTCCGTTAAATTCACTTCGCTGATACGCTGGGTTAAATTCCTCTCTTCCCATTCGGCAGACATTTGCCGGAACTTCTCGATGCGCTCGCGGTTTTCGCCACGCGCCGCGTCCGTATTCGCTTCGTCCCAACCGCGCAGGAAAAAGGATGGCACCGGGTCGGCGGGCGAGAGCGTGCCGAGCACCACGGCGTCTTCATCAACCCAGAGAAAACGTCCGGCGGAATTGCGCACGGCGACGAGCGGCGTGCGTTCGATGATGCGCACTCGCAGATCAGATGGAAGCACACGCGAGACGACGGCGGCGCGCACGAAAGGCAATCGCTCCAATTCTTTGCTGATCGCTTCCAAGTCGCATCGCCATACGTTTGACGACGCGGCCGCGCGGCGCACCGTCGCGCGCACATCGTCGGCGGAGACGCGCGTCGTGCTGCTCACGTCAACCCTGCGTAGCTCAAAGAACGATGCGGCAGCGGCAGCGCGATAGCTCATCATAATAAACACGGCGACGACCAAAGCGAGCGCCACCTTTGCGATTAGCGGTAGCACCTCGCGCACTTTGCTCCAAGTCGAATGCGCTTTTCCACGTTCAAGCTTGCGTCGCGCGGTCGGGCGTTGCGCCGCCGCAGCCGGAACTGATCTTCTATTGGCGACGGTCGCGCTTTTCGTTCCGCGCGCACCGATTACTTGCTCTCTCAAACGGCAGCGTCTCCTTTTTCCTGAGCTTCAATTTTTGGATCGCAAGTTTCATCTGGCGGCGTCTTAAAATCTTCTGCACGCGCCCGTCCCGAACTCCACAACTCGACTTCATACTCCAACTCGATGCCGCGTTCGCGTCGGATGCGTTCTCTGATCTCTTCTGCGAGCGCGAGCGCATCGGCGGCGGTTGCTCCCGCGCCTTCAGTGACAATAAAGTTTGCGTGAACGGGCGACACGACTGCGCCGCCGCGCCGCGCGCCTTTTAATCCCAACTCATCGATCATCTTTCCGGTGCTCAAATCCGTGCCCGGCGGATTCTTAAAGAAGCATCCGGCGCTGCGCGAGCCGTGCGGCTGTGTGGTCATGCGCTTGCGTTTTGCTTCTTCCATGCGCTCTTTGATTTTTTCCGGTTCGTCTGCGCTCAAACGAAGCGTTGCGCCGAGCAACAATTCTCCTTCGCGGAAAGACGTGTGCCGATAGTTCCATTGCACCTCGCCGCCCGGAACCTCGACAACCTTTCCTTCGCGCGCCACGCGCACCGTTTCGACTACTGTTCCGATCTCCTGCCCGTAAGCGCCCGCGTTCATCCAGAGCGCTCCGCCGCCCGTGCCCGGTATGCCGCCCAAGCCTTCAATGCCCGCCAAGCCGCGCCGCGCCGCTTCAACGCACAGACGCGGCAACGAAAATCCCGCGCTCACCGATACGCGCTCGCCCTCGAATGCGGCCGCCCCCTTAACTTCGCGCATGTTGACGACCACATAGCGGTGCTCATGATCGTCGGCGAGCACGTTACTGCCCGCGCCGAGCACACGCCAAGCGATCCCGGCTTCGTTAAGCGCGTGAATCACAGAGGCCGCCGCTTCTTCAGATTCAGGAGACACGACCCAATCAATCGCGCCGCCCACGCGCAAACTTGTCAGCGTTGCAAACTTTCGCCCGCGTTCCGCGCGCACGCCGAGTCGCGCCGACATTTCTTCGATCACGCAATCGCGCTTCGCGCCTGAATTGTTTTCCGCTTCAACCACTTTCAAATCCAAATCCATCGAAACAAAAAGATTCCATTTAAGGATTGCCAAACGATTGCATTCAACTGTTCGCGTCTTCCCTTCGTCCGCGCAGCAGTTCCAACAACTGCTCGCCCGCGCGATAGACATTGCCCGCGCCGAGCGTGATCACCACATCGCCTTCACGCACTTCGTCGGCGAGAATCTTCGCCGCGTCGTCGAGCGCGCCTACATGCCGCGCGTCTTTGTGACCGTAAAGCTTCACGACTTCGACAAGTCGCTCGGCCGTCACGTTTTCAATCGGGTCTTCGCTCGCCGCGTAAATATCTGTTACCAAGAGCACATCGGCGTTGTTGAACGAGCGCGCGAAATCGTCCATCTGATCCTTTGTGCGCGAGTAGCGATGCGGTTGAAAGAGCGCGACCATACGGCGACCTTGCGATCCGATCTTGGCGGCGGCGAGCGTCGCCTTAATCTCCGTCGGGTGATGCCCGTAATCGTCAACGATGAGCACGCCCTGCTCCTCGCCGCGAAACTGGAAACGCCGCCCGACGCCCGTAAACGCCTTTAATCCCTCGGCGATCACGTCAAACTTCAATTCCATTTCAAAGCCGACCGCGACGGCCGCAAGCGCGTTATAAACATTGTGCAAGCCCGGCACGTGCAACTCGATTTCGCCCATCACCTCCGTTCCGCGCCAGACCGTAAAACTCGAACCGAAAGGGCGGTCGTAGCGCACGCCGTGCGCCGAGACATCTGCCTGTGCGCTCAATCCGTAAGTGAGGCGGCGGCGTTTAACTTTTGGCATCACGGCCTGCACGTGCGGATCGTCCAAGCACATCACGGCCGCGCCATGAAACGGCACTTTATTAACGAAATCCGTGAAGCAATCGCGCATGTCCTCCATGTCGAGGTAATTGTCCATATGCTCGCGGTCAATGTTAGTGACGACGGCAATGGTTGGCTGCAACATCAAAAACGAACGGTCGCTTTCGTCCGCTTCAACCACCATCAGATCGCTTTTGCCCAACCGCGCGTTCGACTTCAAAGATTCCACCACGCCACCAACCACAACGGTCGGATCGAGTTCGGCCGTATCGAAGACGGTGGCGATCATCGAGGTTGTCGTCGTCTTGCCGTGCGATCCGGCGACAGCGACCGTCAAAGCCTTCAGGCGCATCAACTCCGCCAGCATCTCGGCGCGCGCAATGACAGGAATCAAACGCCGACGAGCTTCCATCACCTCCGGGTTATCGTCGCGCACGGCCGCTGAACGCACAACCACATGCGCTTGCCCGACGTTCTCCGCCGCGTGACCTTCCGAAAACTCAACCCCCAAACTTTGCAAACGCTCCGTCACGCTCGATCTTCGCAAATCCGATCCCGACACGCGGAAGTTCAAATTAACGAGTACCTCGGCGATCCCACTCATGCCGATGCCGCCGATGCCGACGAGATGAACGTGCTGAATACGACGAAACATAAGTTTAAGAATTCAGGAGTCAGAAGTCAGGAGACAGAATGGAAAAGAATTGCGCGTGTTCAAATTTAAATCTCGCTTCCGGCTTCCCGCTTCCGATTATTGACTCCTGCTAACTCTTCGATCAAATCAACGGTCGCTTGCGCGGCGTCGCCGCGTGCGAGTTTGCGACTCGCTTCTTCCATCTGCGTTAAACTTTCGGGTGATGAAATCAAATTCTCGATCTCCTGCGCCAATCGTTCGCCCGTTAAATCCGCTTGCAAAATCATCTTGGCCGCGCCCCCGGCTTCAAGCGCTTCGGCGTTCTTGCGCTGGTGGTCGTCAGCAGCTAAGGGAAAAGGAATCATGATCGCCGCTTTGCCCGCCGCAATCAGTTCCGCACTCGTCGTTGCTCCGGCGCGACAGATGATCAAATCAGCATTGGCGAAAGATGTCACCATGTCGTCAATATACTTTCTGACCTCAGCGCTTTCCCATCCCGCCCCTTCGTAACCTGCGCGCACACGCTCGTAATCCGATTCGCCGGTCTGGTGCGTAATGCGCAACACATTTTTCCGAGCGACGAGCAAGCCGAGCGCGCTTATCATCGCTTCGTTAATCGCGCGCGCGCCTTGCGAACCGCCGAAGACGAGCAAATTAAACTGCGAAGCATCGCGCGCCCTCCGTTTGATTTCAAAGAACTCGCGGCGCACAGGGTTTCCGGTCACAACGGCTTTACCGCGAAAGTGCGGCAACGCCGCTTCAAACGATACGGCCGCTTTGTCAACGAATCGCGCCAGCACGCGATTCGTCCAACCCGGCAGCGCGTTTGATTCCATTACCAATGTCGGGACGCGCATCAAAGCAGCAACAAGCAACACTGGCCCCGAAACATAACCGCCCGCACCGACAACTACATCAGGGCGAAACTCTTTGATTAGCGATTGCGCCGCCAACATTGATTTCGGCACGAGCCATAATCCGCGCAAGCGCGCCGCGAGTCCGACGTTTTTTAGTCCCGCGCTTTCAATGAGCGAAAGTTCAAACCCGGCTCCCGGCACAAGCCGCGTTTCGAGTCCGCGCGCCGTGCCAACAAACCGCACGCTCGATTTCGTGTCGCGGCGCATGATCTCCTTCGCCACCGCGATGCCCGGATAGATGTGCCCGCCCGTTCCTCCCGCAGCAATCAGCACGCGCATACTTAACTTCACCACTCGCGCTGCCACGTCGCGGGCGTTGCCGAACGCGTGTTTCGACTTCGCTTCGGCGCAAGGCGCGCGTTTAGTACGCGCTTCAACGACCATCCATCAAACAACCCGCTTCGTTCGCCGTGCTGCGAAATATTTAAGAGCACTCCGACCGCAAACAACGTCGGCACAAGCGACGATCCGCCGTAGGAGATAAACGGTAGCGGAATGCCCTTTGTCGGCACCAGCGAAAGCACAACGCTGATGTTGAAAAGAGCTTGCGCCACAACACCCACGACGATGCCTAACCCTAGCAACATTCCGAACCGACACGGCGCGTCGAGCGCAGCGCGCACGCCGCGCCACAAAAACAATCCGAAGACGGCAACCACCGCCAACGCGCCGAAGAGACCCAATTCTTCTCCAACGACCGCATAGATAAAATCCGAATGCGCGAACGGCAGGAAGAACATCTTCTGCCGACCCGCTGCAAAACCCAAACCTTCTACGCCACCTGAGCCAACCGCGATCATTGATTGCACAACTTGATAGCCCGCGCCCTGTGGATCAGCCCACGGATCGAGAAACGTCATTAACCGCCGGAAGCGCCACGACACGAGCAGCAGACCGCACAAACCGACGACCGCCGGAACAGCCCCCAACCCCAGATGCCAAAGACGCGCGCCCGCCGCGAAAAGCAGCACGACGCAGACAAGGCCGAGCATCATCGCCGTGCCCAAGTCAGGCTCAAACACGATAAGCAGCACCAAGAATCCCGTGACTCCGACGCACGGCGCGAAAGTTTTCCAAAACAAATGCTCTTCGCCCGCCCGACGTTCAAGAAAACGCGCGAGGAAAATCGCCAACGCGAGTTTCGTAAATTCCGAAGGTTGCAGCGAAAATCCACCGAACCTGATCCACCGTCGCGCGCCGTTGATCGCCCCAAAGCCGAACACGGCGACGAGCGCGAGCGCGCACACGACGAGAAGACCGTTAGCGATGCGCCAATCGTTCAGACGCCGGTAGTCAATATGCATCGCGGCGAGCATCGCCGCGAAACCGATCAGAGTCCACACGGCTTGCCGCGTAACGTAGTGAAATTGGTTGTTGTTCTCACGCGCGGCAAGCACGGCCGATGCGCTATAAACCATCACGACGCCGAAGAGCGCGAGGCCAATCGTCGCCGCAAACAACCATTCGTCGTATCGTAACTTCCGAGCCATAAAGATTTTCGATTTGCGATTTCAGATTCTTGATT